>NZ_JBSFRB010000019.1:0-138841 GCF_053589015.1 Streptomyces sp. NPDC003393
GCGGCGATCCGGTCGAGCCACACGGCGGTCGGCTGGTCGGCGATGGCGCTGCCGCCCGGCTCGGCCGCGGCGTGCGCCGACCACTCCGGGTTCACATAGGCCTTGGCTCCGACGTAGGGGTTGTCGGCCTTGCCGCCGGGGGGCGGGGTGGTGGGGGGCGGTGTGGTCGGGGGCGGGGTGGTCGGGGGCGGGGTGGTGGGATCGCCGCCACCGCCGTCGACGTTGCAGGTGACGCCGTCGAGGGTGAAGGTGGCGGGAACGGCGTTGGTGCCGCTGTAGGTGCCCTGGAAGCCGAAGCTGGTCGAGGCGCCGGTGGCGAGGGTGCCGTTGTAGCTCTCGTTGGTCGCGGTCACGGCGGTACCGCTCTGGGTGATCTTCGCGTTCCAGCCGCTGGTGACCTTCTGGTCCCCGGCGTAGGACCACTTCAGCGACCAACTGGACTTGGCGGCACTGTTGTTGGTGATGGTGACGGCGGCGGTGAAGCCGGTGTTCCACTGGTTCTGCACCTGGTAGTCGACGGTGCAGGGCGCGGCGGAGGTGCCGGCGTCGGCGGGTGCGACGGCGAGGGCCATGCCCGTGCCCCCGGCGACGAGGGTCAGGGCGGCGAGCATCGCTGTTCTTCTGCGGCTCATGATGGGGGGTTTCCTCCTGTTGGGGAACGTGCCTCGGTGACTTACGGGTTGAGGGCGCGCAGATGGTCGCGCAGCCCGGCGCCGTACGCCGTGGGCGTACCGTCGTAGTCGGAGATCAGGGACGGACCCGAGGAGCAGTCCCAGGTGTTCCAGGTCCATCCCAGGTAGGACAGGTCGTGGTCGTCGAACCACTTCATGACCTGGTCGACGAACCCGTGCGAGCAGGTGTTCTCGCCGATCTCCCCCGCGACCAGCGGCACCTGGGCCGCGACCGGGGCGATCATGGAGTTCCAGCAGCTCTCGTTCGCACGGGTGTTGAAGTTGTAGACGTGGTAGGCGGCGACGAGATTGCCGGCCGGGTCGGTCGGCTCGTACGTCAGCCATTGGCTCAGGTCGTTGGAGTACGCGAGCCCGCCCGGTTGACGCCGAGCAGCCGGCGGTTCCTGCCGTCGGCGTCCACCAGCTTGTCGCCCGAGACGTGCAGCGCGGGGGCCGCGCCGTTCGCCGGGGGTCCGGCGGCGGCGTCGACGAGGGCGGTGTCGTCGGCTCGACATCCACGTTGCACGAGGTGCCGTTGAGCCGGAACGCCGCCGGCACGGCGCCGGCGCCGGCGCCCGACCAGGAGCCGAGGAAACCTCCGCCGACGCTCGCGCCGGTGCCGAGGGAGCCGTTCCAGCTCTCGTTGGCCGCGGTCACCGTCGTGCCGGACTGGGACCACTCGGCGTTCCAGCCCTGGGTGACCTTCCGGCCGTCGGCGAGATCGAAGGTCAGGCTCCCACCGTCGCGCGGCGCACGGTTGTTGGTGATGTTCACCGCGGCCTGGAAGCCGGTCGACCACTGGTTGGTGACGGAGTACTCCACCGTGCAGGCGGGCGTGGCTCCCTGTGCCGTGACCGCCGGAACCACCACGCTCCCGAGGAGCGCGACCGGCGACGGCTAAAAGTACTGAACGCGGGGGGTGTCGCATGAGCGACTCCTTGCAGTTCGGGCGCGCCGTGACGGACGCGTCGACTGATGGAACCGCTCCCACTGGTGCGACCGAAGGTAGCGCCAAGTGACGGCGAAGAACAGGGGGTCACGAATTTTCGCCGGCCTTTCCGTCAACCGTGCAGCACAGGAGGGGGTCGGCCGGCGGGCGAATCATTTCGACCTTTCAAGTACTTGACCGACCCCACCCCCGTCCGCACTATGGGAGCGCTCCCACTGGTTCACGGCTTGTTGCTCCTCCCCCACCTTCTTCTCCGAGCCGCAAGGAGGAACCAGCACATGCACTCACGACGCAGACGCCGCGTGACGCGGTGTCTGTGGACCGCCGTCGTGGCGGCCCTCGCGCTTCCGACGACCATGCTGGCCACGGGTTCCACCGCCGCCCACGCGGCGGGACTCCAGTGCAGCGTGGACTACAGGACCAACGACTGGGGCTCCGCCTTCACCGCGGACCTCACCCTCACCAACCGCGGTACCGACGCCATCAACGGCTGGACCCTGACGTACGACTACGCGGGCAACCAGAAGCTGTCGAACGGCTGGAACGGCAGCTGGTCGCAGTCCGGGCAGTCGGTCACCGTGAAGAACGCCTCCTACAACGGGACGATCGCGGCTGGGGCCGCCGTGAACACCGGCGCCCAGTTCAGCTACAGCGGCACCAACACCGCGCCCACCGATTTCGCGGTCAACGGCACCACCTGTGCCGGGGCGCACCAGCCGCCGATCACCTGCTGACCAGCCCGACCGCGGGCGCCACCTACTCCCAGGGCGAGGCGGTGCCCCTGGCGGCGACCGCGGCGGCGGCCGACGACGCGACCATCAGCAAGGTCGAGTTCTACGACGACACCACTCTGCTGGGCACGGACACCAGCGCGCCGTACACGTTCTCGGCCTCTGGCTTGACCGTGGGCAGTCATTCTCTGGTGGCGAAGGCGTACGCCAGTCTGGGCGCCTCCGCGGAGTCCACACCGGTCGGCATCACGGTCGCCTCGGGTCCCGCCGTGGTGCCTCGCCCACCCAACTGGGCGTCCAACAGGGCACGTCGGGCACCTTCGACGTGAAGCTGTCGACGCAGCCGAGCGCGGACGTGACGGTGACCGTGGCCCGCACGGACGGCAACACCGGCCTGTCCGTGACCGGCGGCTCCTCGCTCACCTTCACGCCGTCGAACTGGAGCACCGCGCAGAAGGTGACCATCACCGCCGACTCCTCCGGCACCGGCGCGGCGACCTTCACGGTCTCGGCCCCGGCCACTCCGAGGCCACGGTCACCGTGACGGAACTGGCCGCCTCCAAGGCGTACGACGCCCGCTTCCTGGACCTCTACGGGAAGATCACCAACCCGGCGAACGGCTACTTCTCGCCGGAGGGCATCCCGTACCACTCGGTGGAGACGCTGATCGTCGAGGCGCCCGACTACGGGCATGAGACCACCTCGGAGGCCTACAGCTACCTGCTCTGGCTGCAGGCGATGTACGGCAAGGTGACGGGTGACTGGTCCAAGTTCAACAACGCCTGGGGAATCATGGAGAAGTACATGATCCCCACCCACGCGGACCAGCCGACCAACTCCTTCTACGACGCCTCCAAGCCGGCCACGTACGCGCCCGAGGAGGACACCCCGGACCAGTACCCGGCCAGGCTCGACACCTCGGTCCCGGTAGGTTCCGACCCGATCGCGGGTGAGCTGAAGTCCGCCTACGGCACCGACGACGTCTACGGCATGCACTGGATCCAGGACGTCGACAACGTCTACGGCTACGGCGACGAGCCCGGCGCGTGCGAGGCGGGCCCGACGGCCACCGGACCGTCGTACATCAACACCTTCCAGCGCGGCCCGCAGGAGTCGGTCTGGGAGACGGTGCCGCAGCCCACCTGCGACGCCTTCAAGTACGGCGGCACGAACGGCTACCTGGACCTGTTCACCGGCGACTCCTCCTATGCCAAGCAGTGGAAGTACACCGACGCCCCGGACGCCGACGCGCGCGCCGTGCAGGCGGCGTACTGGGCGGACGTGTGGGCCAAGCAGCAGGGCAAGGGCGGCGACGTGTCGGCCACCGTCGCCAAGGCGGCGAAGATGGGCGACTACCTGCGCTACGCGATGTACGACAAGTACTTCAAGAAGATCGGCAACTGTGTCGGGGCCTCCGCCTGCCCGGCCGGCACCGGCAAGGACGCCTCGCACTACCTGTTGTCCTGGTACTACGCCTGGGGCGGCGCCACGGACACCTCGGCCGGCTGGGCCTGGCGCATCGGCTCCAGCCACGTCCACGGCGGCTACCAGAACCCGCTGGCCGCGTACGCCCTGAGCTCCTACGCCGACCTGAAGCCGAAGTCGGCGACGGGCGCGACCGACTGGAACACGTCGCTCCAGCGGCAGCTGGAGTTCTACCAGTGGCTCCAGTCGTCCGAGGGCGCCATCGCGGGCGGCGCGACCAACAGCTGGCAGGGCCGGTACGCCACCCCGGCGTCCGGCACGCCGACCTTCTACGGCATGTACTACGACGAGGCGCCGGTCTACCACGACCCGCCGTCCAACCAGTGGTTCGGCTTCCAGGCCTGGTCGATGGAGCGGGTCGCCGAGTACTACCAGCAGACCGGGGACACCAAGGCGAAGGCGGTCCTCGACAAGTGGGTGACGTGGGCGCTGTCGGAGACCACCGTCAACCCCGACGGCACCTTCCGGATCCCCTCCACCCTCCAGTGGTCGGGCAGGCCCGACCACTGGAACCCCTCCTCCCCCGGCTCCAACAGCTCCCTGCACGTCACGGTGACCGACTACACCGACGACGTCGGCGTGGCGGCGGCCTACGCCAAGACGCTGACGTACTACGGCGCCAAGTCGGGTGACGCGCAGGCCAAGGCGACGGCCAAGGCGCTGCTGGACGGCATGTGGGACAACGACCAGGACAGCCTGGGCGTGGCCGTCCCGGAGACCCGCACCGACTACAGCCGGTTCGGCGACAGCGTGTACGTGCCGAGCGGCTGGACCGGCACGATGCCGAACGGCGACAGGATCGACTCCTCCTCGACCTTCTCCTCCATCCGGTCCTTCTACCAGAACGACCCGGCCTGGTCGAAGATCGAGTCCTACCTGAAGGGCGGAGCCGCGCCCACGTTCACGTACCACCGGTTCTGGGCCCAGGCGGACATCGCCCTCGCCGTGGGCTCCTACGCGGAGCTTCTCGAATAAGTCCCCGCTGCTTCGCGTAGCGCGCCGGGTGGATTCCGGGCAGGGCCCGGGTCCACCCGGTCGTCGCGTCCGGCGAAGGGCGGGGTCAGGCGCCGCCCGGCCTGCGGAACGCCCGCAGGGTGAACACCGGGTCGGGGCGCGGGCGGTCCTGATCGGGGAGGGCCGCGAGGCGTGCGGCGATGGTCTCGGCCAGGGGTTCGCCGGGCGGCAGCGAGACGAACCAGCCGCGGCTGAGGTCGGCGATGGTACGGCGCGGGCTGCGGCCCTGCCCGAGGCCCGTGAAGCGGGCCTGCCCGGCCGGAACCAGACCGTGCTCGGCGGCGTATCCGGCCACGCGGTCCGCGGCGTCGCGGGCGGCCGGGCTGGGCGGCCGGGCGGAGAGGACGACGTCGACGTCGCTGCCGACGTTGTGCGCGGCGGCCTTGTCGACCGTCGTGACGTACACGCCGCCCGGCCCGAGCACCCGGGCGCACTCGGCCACGACGGCCCGGGCGTCGGCGGGAGTGGGTGCCAGATGCAGCAGCCAGACACTGGTGACCGCGTCGAACCGGCCGTCGGGGAAGGGCAGGCGGCGGCTGTCGGCGAGGACGACGGCACCGGGCAGCCGGGCGCCGGCCCGCCGCGTCATCTCGGGGGCCCGGTCCACGCCGGTCACCCGCAGTCCGGCACGGGCGGCGGCCAGGCGGCGAGTGACGATACCCGTGCCGCAGCCGACGTCCAGCAGTTGCCGCGTGCCCTCGGGCAGCAGGCCGAGCACCGCCTCGGCCGCGGCGGCGGCGCGGGGCTCGCCGCCGCGGGAGGCGTCGTAGCGTTCGGCTTCCTTGTCGTAGTCCAGCACGCGGGCTCCCCCCTACGGGCGCGGCTCAGCTCGCCCCGTGGACCCCTGCCAGGTCCTGGACGCGGCGGGCCAGTTCGAAGTCCTTGTCGGTGACGGCGCCGCCCGCGCTGTGCGTGTTCACGGCCAGGGCGACGGTGTCGTACCCGAGGGTGAGGTCGGAGTGGTGGTTCAGCTCCTCCTGCACCTGCGCGATGTGCACCACCATCGCGGTCGCCGCGAAATGCGAGCCGAGCCGGAAGGAACGGGTGAGGCGGTCGCCCTCCACGGACCAGCCGGGCAGCTCGGCCAGACGGTCCTCTATCTCCTTCTGCGACAGCGGTTCCACGGGCATGGGCGCGTTTCCCTTCCTGGACGTCATGGCACCTGCGCGGTTTCGTTCAGACTGCCACAGGACCGGCGGGGCGTCGCCCGCCGGAGGGGCCGCCTCCCCCTCGGGGCGCGGTCGGGCGCGCATTCGGCGGCCAGGTCGTCCGCCGGTGCGGTGACCCGGTCCAGGCCCACGGCCGGCCGCACCCGGACGCGGGGCGGGCCGCGGTCGCCGGGCCGGGCCGAGTCCGGCGCGTTCACGCGCGCCCTCGTCGACGGGTGTTCGACTACGGTCGTCCTCATGACCACGACCACTGTCGCGACCGGTGCCCCCGTGCCTCCCACCACCCCCGCCGGTCAGGGCGTGGGCCCGCTGCTGCGGGCCTGGCGGGAGCGGCGGCGGGTCAGTCAGCTCGAACTCGCCCTGCGCGCCGACTCCTCGGCCCGGCACATCAGCTTCATCGAGACCGGCCGGTCACGGCCCAGCGAGGAGATGGTGCTGCGGCTGGCCGAGCACCTGGACGTGCCGGTGCGGGAGCGCAACGCGCTGCTGTTGGCCGCCGGTTACGCCCCGCACTACCCGGAGACCTCGCTGGACGACCCGGCGCTGGGCGCGCTGCGGGAGGGCCTGGAGCGGCTGATCCGGGGCTACGAGCCGTATCCCGCGCTGGTGGTCGACGCCGTGTACGACGTGGTGGCGGCCAACCGGGGCATCACCATGCTGCTGGAGGGCGTACCCGAGGCGCTGCTGGCCCCGCCGCTGAACGCGATGCGGCTGACTCTGCACCCGGAGGGCCTCGCGCCGCGGATCCGCAACCTGCGCGAGTGGCGCGGCCACCTGCTGGCACAGATGGAGCGTCAGATCGCGCTGCACCGCTCGGGGGCGCTGCGCGCGCTGTACGAGGAGGTGTCGGCCTACCCGGTGCCGGAGCCGGACGGCACGCTCGAGGAGGAGCCGGACGAGGACGTGCCGTACTTCGCGCTGCCGATGCGGATCGGGCACCGGGGGCGGGTGCTGTCGTTCGTCTCGTCGATCTCCACCTTCAACACTCCCATGGACGTGACGGTGGCCGAACTGGCGATAGAGACGTTTCTGCCGGCCGACCCGGCCACGGTGAAGTACCTTCTTTCCATGGTGTCTTGAGACACCGTGAGAGACTGCTGGCTGGGTTTCGGCGCGTTCGTGGAGGCGTGGCGTGAGTGAGCGACGGCCGGCGCCCACCGTGGGCCAGGTGGTGCTCGGCAGACGACTGCAGGAACTGCGGGAGGCGGCCGGACTGTCCCGTGAGGAGGCGGCGCGGGTGCTGCGGGTGGCCGCGGCGACCGTGCGGCGCATGGAGCTGGCCGAGGTCACGCTGCGTATCCCGTACGTGCAGGTGCTGCTGCCGACCTACGGGGTCGGCGAGGAGGAGGCGGCCGCGTTCGTGCGGCTGGCCGAGGAGGCCAACCAGCCGGGCTGGTGGCAGCGGTTCCACGACGTGCTGCCGGACTGGTTCAGCCTCTATGTGAGCCTGGAGGGCGCCGCTCGGCTGATCCGCTCCTACGAGCCCCACTTCGTGCCCGGACTGCTGCAGACGGAGGAGTACGCGCGGGCCGTGCTGGAGGCCGGGACGGTCGGGCAGACCGACCCGGAGGCGATCGAGCGGCATGTGTCGCTGCGCATGGCCCGGCAGGAGCTGCTGGAGCGGGAGGACGCGCCGCACCTGTGGGTGATCGTCGAGGAGACGGTGCTGCGGCGGCCGGTGAGCATCCGCGGCGCGGTGATGCGCGGGCAGCTGGACAAGCTGCTGGAGTACACCGAGCGGGACCGGGTGACGGTGCAGATCGCCGAGTTCGCGGACGGCCCCCATCCGGGGACGTACGCGCCGTTCTCGCTGTTCCGCTTCGCCGAGCCGGAGCTGCCGGACATGGTCTACACCGAGTATCTGACCGGCGCGCTGTACCTGGACTCCCGCAAGGAGGTCGCCGCCCACCTGGAGGTGCTCGACCACATGACGGCGCGCGCCGCGTCGGCGGAACGCACCCGCAAGCTGCTGCGGGAGTGCCGCGAGAACTTCTGAGACCGCCCGTTCGCCGTCCGTCTCTCCACGCCCGACCGAGCCGAGGAGCAACTGCCGTATGACCGGATCCGACGCCGCGCCCGTCCGTATCGACACCAGCCGCCCGCACCCGGCACGGGTCTACGACTGGTGGCTGGGCGGCAAGGACAACTACCCGGTGGACGAGGAGCTGGCCCGCCGGATCCTCGCCGTCGACGAGACCGCCGAGCGTGGGGCCCGCGCCAACCGCCGGTTCATGCAGCGGGCGGTCCGGGTGGCGGCCGAGGCCGGGATCCGGCAGTTCCTCGACATCGGCACCGGCATCCCGACCGAACCGAACCTGCACCAGGTCGCCCAGCGGATCGCGCCGGAGTCGAGGGTCGTGTACGCCGACAACGACCCCATCGTGCTGCGGCACGCGCAGGCGCTGCTGCGCGGCTCCGCCGAGGGCGCGACCGAGTACGTGCACGCCGACGTCCGCGACCCCGACGCGATTCTGCGGGCGGCCGCGGAGTCGCTGGACTTCTCCCGACCGGTCGCCCTGTCGCTGGTCGCGCTGACGCACTACCTGGGGGACGCGGCCGACGGGGACGACGTGCACGGTCTGCTGAAGCGGTACGTCGGCGCCCTCGCGCCGGGCAGCCATCTGATCCTGTCGCAGGTGACGCCGGACCTGAACCCGGAGGCCGTGGCGAAGTCCGCCGGACTGTTCCGCCGGGCCGGCACACCCTTCCACCCGCGCTCCCTGGCCGAGTTCTCCCGCTTCTTCGACGGCCTGCGGCTGCTGGGTCCGGGCGTCATCCCGGTCACCGGCTGGCGTCCGGACCCGGAGGACGTGGCCGCGCAGACGGAGGGCATCGTGCCCGTCTACGCGGGCGTCGCCGTCAAGCCCTGACCTGCGGCCACCACCCCTGCCCGGCCGGCGTCCGGCACGCGGCCATGCCCGACTCGCTGTCCCGCGGGCCGACCGGACCGTGCGGGCCGGTGCCCGTGCGACGAGGACGTGGGTGTACGCCCGCCCGCATGCGGGCAGGCCCTCGCGTTCGACCCGCCGCCTGACCTCCTCCCGGCCCGGGTGGAGCAGGTCAGGCGGCTCCGCCCTCGGTGCCGCGTTCGTCGTCGACGATCTCGGCGTCGACCACGCCCTCGTCCTCCTGACCGGGCCGGCCGCCCTGCTGCTGCTCGCCGCTCTCCGTCGAGGTGGTTTGGGCCTGGGCGTACATCGCCTGGCCCATCCTCTGGCTGACGGAGGCGAGTTTCTCGACTCCGCTGCGCAAGGGAGCGGTGTCGGCGTTCTGTTCCAGGAGGGTCTTCAGCTCGGCGGCGGCTGCCTCCACCTCGGTCTTGGTGTCCGCGGGGATGCGGTCCCCGTTGTCGCGGATGAACTTCTCGGTCTGGTAGACGAGTTGCTCGGCCTGGTTGCGGGTCTCCGCGGCCTCGCGGCGCTTGCGGTCCTCCTCGGCGTACTGTTCGGCCTCCCGCATCATGCGGTCGATGTCGTCCTTGGGCAGGGCCGAGCCGCCGGTCACCGTCATCTTCTGCTCACGGCCGGTAGCCAGGTCCTTGGCGGAGACGTGCATGATGCCGTTGGCGTCGATGTCGAAGGCGACCTCGATCTGCGGCACCCCGCGCGGCGCGGGCGGCAGGCCGGTCAGGTCGAAGACGCCCAGCTTCTTGTTGTACGCGGCGATCTCCCGCTCGCCCTGGTAGACCTGGATGCCCACCGAGGGCTGGTTGTCCTCGGCCGTGGTGAAGATCTCCGAACGCCGGGTCGGAATGGTGGTGTTGCGCTCGATCAGCTTGGTCATGATGCCGCCCTTGGTCTCGATGCCCAGGGACAGCGGGGTGACGTCGAGCAGCAGGACGTCCTTGACGTCGCCGCGCAGCACGCCCGCCTGGAGGGCGGCGCCGACGGCGACCACCTCGTCGGGGTTGACGCCCTTGTGCGGGTCCTTGCCGGTGAGCTCGCGCACCAGGTCGGTGACGGCGGGCATGCGGGTGGAGCCGCCGACGAGGATCACGTGGTCGACGCCGGACAGCTTGATCCCGGCGTCCTTGACCGCTTGGTGGAACGGCTGCTTGCACCGGTCCAGCAGGTCGGCGGTGAGCTCCTGGAACTGGGCCCGGGTGAGCTTCTCCTCCAGGTGCAGCGGGCCCTCGGCGGAGGCGGTGATGTAGGGCAGGTTGATCGAGGTCTCCGAGGACGACGACAGTTCGATCTTGGCCTTCTCGGCCGCCTCGCGCAGCCGCTGCACCGCCATCTTGTCGGCCGCCAGGTCGACGCCGTACTGCCCCTTGAACCGCTTGACCAGGTGGTCGACGATCCGCTGGTCCCAGTCGTCGCCGCCGAGATGGGTGTCGCCGTTGGTGGCCTTGACCTCGATGACGCCCTCGCCGATCTCCAGCAGGGACACGTCGAAGGTGCCGCCGCCCAGGTCGAAGACCAGGACGGTCTGCTCCTCGCCCCGGTCGAGGCCGTAGGCGAGCGCGGCGGCGGTGGGCTCGTTGATGATCCTCAGCACCTTCAGGCCGGCGATCTCGCCCGCCTCCTTCGTCGCCTGCCGCTGGGCGTCGTCGAAGTAGGCGGGCACGGTGATCACCGCGTCGGTGACGTCCTCGCCGAGATAGGCCTCCGCGTCCCGCTTCAGCTTCTGCAGGACCCGCGCGGACAACTCCTGCGCCCGGTAGCGGGTGCCGTCGACGGAGCCCTGCTCGGGGAAGCGCCACTGCGCCTCGCCCATGTGACGCTTGACGGAACGGGCGGTGCGCTCCACGTTCGTCACGGCCTGCCGCTTGGCGACCTCGCCGACCAGCACCTCCCCGCTCTTGGCGAACGCCACCACCGACGGTGTGGTCCGCGCGCCCTCGGCGTTGGCGACGACGGTGGGCTCGCCGCCCTCCAGGACCGCCACCACCGAGTTCGTCGTCCCGAGATCGATCCCGACCGCGCGTGCCATCTCCGTCCCCTTTCCACCGCCGGTGGTTCCGCCGGTTCCAGCAGGGCACCGTCCCGTACTCCAGCACAGAACCTGAGCAGGGCCTTGTCAATGCCGGGTCGCGACGCCGGTCGCCGTCCCCGCACGACGCCCGGCACCTGCGCTCCGGGTACCCCGGTGGCCGGGAACGACGACGCCGCGCCCCGGATCGGGGCGCGGCGCGCAGGGCTGGCCGGGCCGCCCGTGGCGGGTCAGGCCAGCTTCGCCTCCAGGGTGATCGTCGTGCCGGCGAGGGCCTGGCTGACCGGGCAGTTCTTCTTGGCGTCCTCGGCGGCGGCGACGAACGCGTCGTTGTCGATGCCGGGGACCGTGCCCTCGACGGTGAGGTGGATGCCGGTGATGCCCTCACCCGGCTGGAAGGTGACGTCGGCCTTCGTCTGGAGCCGGGTGGGCGGGGTGCCGGCGCCGGCCAGGCCGTGCGACAGGGCCATGGAGAAGCAGCTGGAGTGGGCCGCGGCGATCAGTTCCTCGGGGCTGGTCTTCCCGTTCGCCTGCTCGGCGCGCGACGGCCACGACACCGGCTGCTGGCCGATGCCGGAGGAGTCGAAGGTGACGACGCCGTTGCCCTCGAGCAGATTGCCTTCCCAGACGGTGTGAGCGGTGCGCGTGGTTGCCACGGTGTGTTCCATACCTTTCGCCTAGATTCCCGCTTCCGGGGTTTGCCTGGCCTCCATCCGATCACATCGACGCCGCGACCACCCGCCGAACGGGCCACGACCTGCCGGAGAAGGCCGGCGAATCCCCGGTCCTGCTCTTCGGCGGCGGGCCGGCGGGTGCGTCACGGACTCGGCGCGATCCGGGGCGAGTTCCACGTACCGACGCCTGCGCCCGGTGCGCGCGCCGCTGCCCGCCGACGCACCGGTCAGGCGGCCCGCTCCTCCGGCGCCGGTCGCGGCTCCGCCTGCGCGGGGAGCGGCACCTGCGGGCCGTTGCCCTCACGCAGCCAGCGGCGCAGGACGCGGTGGATCTGTTCGGCGCCGACGAGTTCCCCGCCCTCCGCCACGGGCGGGGAACAGGCGAGCGGAGCCAGCAGGAACGGGCGGGTCTGCGCCCCGCCGAGGCCGCCGTGGGAACCGATCTGCTCCTCGAAGGCGAGGACCTCGCCGTCGGCCGGGTCGTGGAAGGAGTTGACCAGGATGTCGGGGGCGTGCGGGAAGGAGTGGGTGCGGCGGACTGCGTCGGCGGCGCCCGGGCCGAAGGCGGCGAGAGGGCCGGGAGTGCGGTCGAGCTCGTCCAGCGGGATCTCGGCGCCGCGTGCGCCGAGCACCAGGCCGCCGTGCTCCTCGCTGCGCACCAGCAGGAAGCCGATGCCGGGGTGGTTGGCGAGGGTGGTCAGCAGCCCGGGGTGGCGGGCGTCGAGCTCCTCCCGGCTCATCCGGTGCGGCACGTCCGGGAAGGAGACCAGGCCGAGGTTGCCGGAGGCCAGCACCAGCGGCTCCGAGTGGCGGGCGGGCCGGCGGTCCCCGCCGCCCTCCTCGACCGGGCGGCGCAGGGCCGCGCGCACGGCGGCCCGTGCCTCGGCGCCGCTGCGGCTCCTCCCCCGGGGCTGAACGCCTGGGGGCACCCCCGTCGCCCGGCGCGGCACGTGCAGCCCGCAGCCGGCGCGCACCAGGTCGCCGAGGGTCAGGCCGTAGCGGGCGCGGAAGGTCTCGCCGGGGCTCTGGCCGTGGTCGGACAGGACGACGATCCGGTACGGGCGTGGGGCGTGCTCGGCGACCTTCTCGATCAGCGCCAGCGCGCGGTCCAGGCGCTGCAGCACCTTCGCCGCGTCCTGGCTCCACGGTCCGGAGTGGTGGGCCACCTCGTCGTAGGCGACGAGGTCGGCGTAGACGGCGGTGCGCCCGGCGAGCAGGTCGCCCGTCACGGCGGCGACGACGACGTCCCGTTCGACAACGGTCGCGAAGGCGCGCACGAGCGGGTACAGGCCGCCCCGGGAGACGCGCGGGCGCTGCCTGCGGATCCGGGCCCGCAGGGACTGGCCGATCTCGCGGGCGACCTCGGCGACGAAGGACAGGGCGGTGCGGACGGCGTTGGCGGGGTCGCAGAAGTAGGCGAAGTAGCCGGCGCGCGACCGGTTGCCGGGACCCCGCCGGGCGGACACGGACAGCACGAGGGCGGACTCGCCGGCCCCGCCGCTGAACAGGTTGCCGCGGCTGGCGCCGTCGACGGTGAGCAGTCCGCCGTCACGGGCGCGGGCGACGGCGCGGCGCTGGAGTTCGACGGCGCTGGTGGGGCGGTTGCAGACCATCACCTCGCCGGTGTCCTTCTCGTACCAGCGGAAGGCGGGGACGTCGTGGTTGGTGCCGTGCAGGATGGCGAGCTGGCTGGCGCCGGTCTGGCTGGACCAGTCGGTCCGCCAGGGCACGAGCCGGTGAGTGGGTTCCCGCCGGTGCTGGTCCTCCCGGCCGGGCGCGGCGCCGAGCCAGCGCCCCACGGTCGGCATCAGGCCTTTGTCCACGGCGTCCTGCAGCACGTCATGGCCGACGCCGTCGAGCTGGACGACCAGGGTGCCGGGCGTGGAGTCACAGGGTGGTCGGCGCCGCCGGCGGCGGTCCGCGAGCCGGGCCAGACGGCGCCGGTAGGCGTCGTCGTCGCGGACGGCGAGGGCGGCGCCGGTGGCGGAGGCGACCGCGGACATCGCGGCGGCCACGATGACGGCGGTCTCGGGAGCCGCCTCGGGCTGACCGGACGGGTTGACGCGCAGGGCGAGCAGGAGCAGCGAGCCGTTGAGGAAGAACACCAGCAGCCCGAGGACCAGCGCGGGCACGAGCAGCAGCAGCCGCACCAGCAGCGGCCAGACGACGGCCGAGAGGACACCGAAGGCGCCGGCGCCGAGCGCGGCGGTGACGGCGATGGTGGTGGCGCTGTCGCCGTCGGCGGACTGAAGCTGGAAGTCCGGCAGGATTCCGGCGAGCACCAGCATCGTGACCGTGGAGACGCCCCACACGGCGACGCTCCGCCCGACCTGACTGGCGGCCCGCCGCCACCACCCGCCACGCACGCCGACGCTCCTCACGTTCCGACCCGGTTCTTTGCACGAACCTGCCCCAGCTTGTCACACGCATGACGGGGCCCCGCGGCGGAGCGGCCCGGCGCGCGCCCGGCGCGCGCCCGGCGGGTGGCCCGCGCCCCGGCGCTATCCGCCGTCGTAGCCGGCCGTGGGCATGGACAGGCGGCGGTGCACCCGAGCCTTCATCTGGGCGTCGTAGGACGGCTCGGCCTGGCCCACGGTCTCCACCCGGACACCGCGTCGCGCGCACTCGGCGGTGAACTCCTCGACGGAGGACAGCGCCCGCTCCAGCACCCGCCGACTGGGCGCGACGAACACGTCGACACCGGGCCGGACACCGTCCCACAGGGCGCGGTGGTCCGGGCGCAGGCCGCGGACCAGGAGCTCCCGGGCGACCACGTAGCCGTGCTCGGCCGCCCAGCGAGCGCACATCGCGTGCTGGCCCCGGGAGTCCACGAGGAACGGCTCGTCGTTCAGCTCCTCCAGGGGCGTCAGGCTGGCGATCGCGGTCACGCGGACCGGCGTCGCGGCGGCCTCGCCGCGGGCGCCGCGCACTTCTCCCATGGCGTCCCCCTCACCTCCGGGCTGCGCCGCCGACCCTACCGCCGCACGTAGGCTCGGGGGGAGTCGCGCGAAGGAGGCAAAGAAGGTGCCGGTGGACATCACCTGGTGGGGTCACGCGACGTGCACGGTCGAGGATTCGGGCGTCCGTGTGCTGACCGATCCGCTGTTCGCCCGCCGCCTCGCGCATCTGCGGCGCCGCCGGGGCGCACTGCCCCCGCCCGGCGCGTGGCACACGGACGTGGCGCTCGTCTCCCATCTGCACGCCGACCATCTGCACCTTCCCTCGCTGGACCGCCTCGCCCCGGGCACGCGCCTGCTGGTGCCGCGGGGCGCACTGCGGGCGGTGCCGGGGCTGCGCCGGCTCGGGCGGCCCGGGCGGCTGCGGATCACCGAGGTGGCGCCCGGGCAGCGGGTCGAGGTCGGCGCCGTCACGGTGCGGGTGGTCTCCGCCCGGCACGACGGGCGGCGGCTGCCGCTGGGCCCGCACCGCTCGCCCGCCCTCGGCTACGTCGTCGAGGGCGTGGGGAGGACGTACTTCGCCGGTGACACCGGCCTGTTCGAGACGATGGCCGAGGAGGTCGGACCGGTCGACGCGGCGCTGCTGCCGGTGGGCGGCTGGGGTCCGTACCTCGGCGAGGGGCATCTGGACGCGGGGCGGGCGGCGCAGGCGCTGGCCCGGCTCGCGCCGCGCTGCGCGGTGCCGGTGCACTACGGCACGTACTGGCCGATCGGGATGGACGCCGTGCGCCCCCACGAGTTCTATGCGCCGGGCGACGAGTTCGTGCGCCTCGCCGCGCTGCACGCGCCGGGTGTGGCGGTGCACCGCCTGGGACACGGGGAATGTGTGCGCCTGGAGGTCGCCCGGTGATACGACTGGCCGCCGCCGCGGCGACCGTGGTGCCGACGGAGTCCACCCAGCAGGCGATCGGCTATCCGTCGCTGTTCCTCCTGGTGCTGATCGGGGCGCTGGTGCCGGTGGTGCCGACGGGTGCGCTGGTCAGTTCGGCGGCCGTGGTGGCGGTGCATCAGACGGCGCCGTTCTCGCTGGCGCTGGTGTTCGCGACGGCGTCGCTGGCCGCGTTCTGCGGGGACGCCGCCCTGTACTGGCTGGGGCGGCGCGGGCTGGGCTCGAGGAACGGCTCGCGCTGGCTGGAGGCGATCCGCTCGCGCGCGCCGCAGGACCGGCTGGAGCAGGCCCAGGGGAAACTGGCCGAGCACGGAGTGGCCGTGCTGGTGCTGTCCCGGCTCGTGCCGGCCGGCCGGATTCCGGTGATGCTGGCCTGTCTGCTAGCGAAGTGGCCGCTGCGCCGCTTCTCCCGCGGCAACCTTCCCGCCTGTCTGGCCTGGGCGGCGACGTACCAGGTGATCGGCATCCTCGGGGGCTCCCTGTTCCCGGAGCCCTGGGAGGGAGTGGTGGCCGCCGTCGTCCTGACCGTGCTGATCGGTACGGCTCCGGGCCTCTGGCGCCGTGTACGGCGTTCGGCCGCGGTCCACCGCTCCGGCTGACCACGGCCCTGCCGAGGATCACTCCATGATCCGGGAGCCGCCCACCGGGAGGTCCCACAGGTCCTCCCGGGGCAGGCCCGCCTTGTCCCAGGCGGCGCGGACGCGGAGGAGGGGTTCCAGGACCGGCTCGGCGGACAGCACGAACGTGCCCCAGTGCATGGGCGCCATGCGGCGGGCGCCGACGTCCTGGGCCGCCCGCACCGCTTCCTCCGGGTCGCAGTGGACGTCGCGGAGCCACCAGCGCGGGTCGTAGGCGCCGATGGGCAGCAGGGCGAGGTCGATGCCGGGATAGCGGCGGCCGATGCGGGAGAACCAGTGCCCGTACCCGGTGTCGCCGGCGAAGTACACACGCCGTCCGCCGGGGTCGGTGAGCACCCAGCCGCCCCACAGGCTGCGGCAGGTGTCCGTGAGGGTGCGCTTGGACCAGTGGTGCGCGGGCACGAAGTCGAGGCGGACCCCGGAGAGTTCGCACGCCTCCCACCAGTCCAGCTCGGTGACGCGGGTGAACCGGCGGCGCCGGAACCAGCGGCCGAGTCCGGCCGGCACGAACACCGGTGTGTCCCGCGGGAGTCTGCGCAGGGTGGGCGCGTCCAGGTGGTCGTAGTGGTTGTGGCTGATGACGACGGCGTCGACCGGCGGCAGCGCGTCCCAGGCGACGCCGACAGGGGTGATCCGGGCCGGGGTGCCGATGATGCGCCGGGACCACACCGGGTCGGTCAGCACCGTCAGCCCTCCGATCCTGACGACCCAGCTGGCGTGCCCCGCCCAGGTCACGGCGACGGTGCGGGCGTCCACCCGGGGCAGCGGTCCCGGCTCGTAGGGCAGCAGGGGGATGTCGGCCAGGCCCTCCTTGCCGGGGCGTACGGCGCCCTCGCGGGCGAACCGGGCGAAGGCCTTCAGGCCGGGCAGCGGGGCGGTGAGCCGGTCGTGGAAGGTGCGCGGCCACAGCCGCCGCTCCGCCGGCGGCCGCGGCTCGGCCTGCGGCGGGAACGGGGCGGCGGTCCGCCCGGACGTGCGGGAGGCCGGGGCCGCGGCGGCGGCCTCCCGGGCGTGCGTGGTCGTGGACTCGGTCACGCCGGTGTACGGGGACCCGGGCGGCTCTGACTGCTGCGTCATCGAGGAGGCTCCCATCGCTGAGCGTCGTCGCGGAGATCGTCGAAGACGGACCTCAAGGAGATCAACGCGCGTTGCAGGTGTGGCAGTTCCAACGGCGTGGGCGACAGGAGGCATTCCGTGCGCTGCTCCTCGGTGTCGCCGAGCAGCTCGGTGGTGGACAGCCGCACACGCAGCGCGGCGAGGTCGTCGCCGAAGCGGTGGCCGCCGGGTGTGGGCATGCCCAGCACATGGCCCAGAAAGTCCTCCAGTTCCTGCGCGTCGCCGACGCCACGTGCGGCAAGGGCGGGGCGCAGCGGGCCGAGGTCGGCGTAGAGGTGGCGGCCGGCCTGCGGCGGCAGGGCCAGCGCGCCCGCCGCGACGACGGCGGTGTGCAGGGCGTGGGCCACCTGGGCGTGCAGTCGCACGGTGGCGGTCAGGCGCGCGGTCACCGGCCCGGGTTCGTCGAGGGCGTAGGCGGCAGCGGCGGCGACGGGCTCGGCTGTCCGCGCGTCCAGGGCGGTGAGGATGTCGAGCACGCGCGCGTGCAGCGCCTCCCCCGTGGCTCCGGCGGGGAAGCGGACGATCGCGGCGGGCCAGCCGCTGGGCAGGAACGCGCCGGCCAGGTCGGTGACCACGGTGACCCGTTCGGGCAGCATCTCGGCGGGGCTGAGCAGCATCGTCTCGTGCGGGTCGTGCCAGGTGTCGCGCCAGGTCTCGTCGCTGACCAGGTGCAGGCCCTCGGCCGCGGCGGCCTCCACGGTCTCGTGCAGCATCTCCGGCGGCGCGACCGTGCCGGTGGGGTCGTCGGCCACGGACAGCACCAGCAGCCTGGGGTCGCCGCCCTCCGCACGGACCCTGCGGACCGTCTCCAGCAGGGCGTACGGGTCGGGTATGCCGCCGCACTCGGCCGGGGTGGCGACGGGGAAGGCCGGTCTGCCGAGCAGACGCGCGTAGGGCGCCCACCAGGCGGCGCAGGGCCTGGGGACGAGGACGTCGCCGCCCAGCGCGGCCGTCAGCGCCAGCAGCAGGCAGGGCGCACCGGGTCCCGCCGCCACCTGGCCGGGCCGGGTGGGCAGGCCGCGCCGCCGCCAGTAGCCGCCGGCCGCGTCCAGGAGCATGGCGGCGCCGCCTATCGGTCCGTCCCGGCCCCGGGTCCGGCGCGCGGCCGCACCGAGCTCGGCGGCCAGCTCGGGCAGCACCGGCAGTCCGTCGTCGGGGAGGGCCGACGGCCCGTAGCGGACGGGGCCGTGCCCTTCCGGGTCCGTCCGCCGCATGGCAACCTCCGCGCAGTCCTCGCCGCCGTGTCGTCTCACCGTCGGACCTCGGCTCACCGCGTCCGGCCTTGCGCGTGCGGGTACCCAGGCGGGCGTCGCCCCATGGGTGCCCTGGCTGGTCGCGACGGTCACCCGAGGGTGCGGACCCCAGGTCGGGCACCGGGGTTGGATCCCGCGGTCCGGGCGCGAGGAGCGGCGCGGGTCAGCAGCCGGTGCTCCGGCGGCGCCACATCCGGTGCCCGGCGGCGCCCAGGGCGGACGCGATCAGCGCACCGCCGCCGATCAGTGGTGGCAGCGACCCGGTGAACGACCCGCCCGCTCCGGCCTGCACACCGTGCTGGGTCGGGCTGTCCGACCCGCCGAAGTCGCCGGACGCCGAGTCGTGGGACGAGGTGTCCGAGCTCTCGTGGCCGTCCGACTCGCCGGTGTCCCGGCCGCCGGAGGCGTCCTGCGCGCTGTCGCCCCGGGACGGGGCGGTGTCGGAGGATCCGGTGGAGTCCGCGGACCCGGCAGGACCGAGGGGGGCGGAGGGGCGCGACGGGTCGTACGGCGTGTCGGAGGTGCCGGTCGAGTCGAGCGAGCCGTTCGGAACGAGCCCGCCGTTCAGCTCGGTCCTGCCCGTCGGGTCCGTCCCGCCCGTCGTGCCGTTCGGTCGGACGGGGTCGGCCGGGTCGGGGGCCGGGAGGTGGCCGCCGGATTCGAGCGGGTAGCCGCCGGAGTCGCCCTGCGGCTGACCCGGGGTCGGAGGCAGCAGGGGCCGGATCTGGGCGAGGGACGGCGGGCCGAGCAGGAGGGGGTCCTCGGAAGGGCCGGGGAGCACCGTACCGGGGACGGCCGCGTCGGGGACGGCCGCATAGGGGGACGGGGCCGGCTGCGGCCGGTCTCCCGGGTCCGGAAGGTCTCCCGGGCCGCGTGCCTGCCGGAGGGTGTGCGGGGGCGGGCCGGCCTCCGTCGCCTCCGCCGCGACGGCGGCCGCCGCGGCGGTGCCCGTCATCAGGCCGGCCAGGACGGCGGCGGACAGGGTATGGCGGGTACTGCGGCGCATCGCGGTGCTCCTAGGGCCGGTGGGGCGGCTTACGTACGGCGTTCGTGCCGTCCCAGCCATCACAGCCCCCGGCGCCCCGGGCCGCGCGATGCCGAGCCCCATTCGCGGGACGCCAACGGCCTATCGGGTGACGCCGGGGCGCCGCCGGGCCGGCCCTTACGGCATGTCCCGCATCACCTGGTCGCGGAGCCGGTCGCAGCACCGGGTGAGGAGGCGGGAGACGTGCATCTGGGAGATGCCCAGCCGCTCGGCGATCCGGCGCTGCGTCATGTCGTCGAAGAAGCGCATGTACAGGATGGTCCGCTCGCGTTCGGGCAGCGCCGCCAGGCGCGGCCTGACGGCCTCGCGGTCCACGACGGTGTCCAGCGCGGGATCGGGTGAGCCGAGCGCGTCGACGAGCCGGTGGCCCTCCTCGCCGCCGGGCAGCTCCGCGTCGAGGGAGAGGGCGGCGGTGCTCTCCAGACTCGCGCGCCGTTCCCACGGACGGGCCTGAGGTCCGAAGCACTGGGGCTGCGCCTGCCCCCGGCCTCCGACGCCAAACGCCCGCCCGGTGCGGTGCGGCGCGCGGCGTGCGGCGTGCGGCGTGCCGGGCACCATCCCTTGCGGAAAAGCCGTGTCGGCTCGGCGTGCACGGGTACGCGGTCGCCACCGCCGACGATGTGGAGGGAGACATGCAGCGAGGCAGCGACCGGCTGAGTGTCCACCGTGACGACGAGATGAAGCACGAGCTGCAGGGCCTGCTCAGGTCCGGCCATCCCACGCGGACCGAGGAGTGGCACGACCCGGAACCGGCCGCCGAGGACGACCCGGAGGTCTGGGGCGGACCGGTGGTGCCGGGTGCGTCCCGGGCCTCACTCGAGACCGTGCGCCTGGAGTTGGCCAGGATCCTGGGCCGCAGCGCCTTTCCCGCGGGCCCGGGCGAACTGGCGCGCACCCTGCGCCGCAAGAACGCGCCCGACGCGCTGATCGAGGCACTGGAGCGGCTGCCGCGCAAGGCCCAGTACGCCAACGTGCAGGAGTTGGCGAAGGAACTCACCCACACCGAGCGGCCCGCCCGGGAGGACCGGGCGTAACCCCGGAGCGGGGCGGAAAGGCAGGTAGGGCCTGGTGAGGGCGGAATACGTCGGGGACGTCATGACCCCGGGCGTGGTGGCCGTCCGCCCCGACGCCTCGCTCGTCGAGGCGGCAAGGCTGATGCGCGCCCAGGACATCGGCGACGTGGTGGTGGCCGACGGTCAGGACGTCGTCGGCATGCTCACCGACCGCGACATCGCGGTGCGGGCCGTGGCGGAAGGTCTGGATCCGCACGCGGTGAGCGCGCGGGCCATGTGCACGTCCCAGCCGCTCGTCGTGGGCCCGCACGACCCGGTGTCGGCGGCCGTCGCGCTCATGCGCGAGCATGCCGTACGGCGGCTGCCCGTCGTCGAGGACGGCCTGCCGGTCGGCATGGTCAGCCTCAGCGACCTGGCCGAGGCCCGGGACCCGCGATCGGCGCTCGCCGACATCAGCCGGGCCGAACCGGGGGGCGGCCCCGACGGATCGGAGGCACCGGACGTACCGGAGGCACCCGGCGGCTGACCGGGTGGGGAAGACGAAGGACGAGAGGACGACGAAAGGACGTCGAGACATCATGCGCATCGCATTTCTGGCCGCACCCGAGGGCGTCGAGCAGGTGGAGCTGACCGAGCCCCGGAAGGCGGCACGGGACGCCGGGCACGAGACCGTGCTGGTGTCCACCCGGTCCGGTGAGATCCAGGCGTTCGACCATCTGGACAAGGCGGACACGTTCCCCGTCGACGAGGTGGTCGGGGACACCTCCGCCGACTCCTTCGACGCGCTGGTCCTGCCGGGCGGCGTGGCCAACCCCGACTTCCTGCGGATGGACGAGAAGGCCGTCTCGTTCGTGCGGGACTTCTTCGAACAGGGCCGGCCCGTGGCCGCGATCTGCCATGCGGCGTGGACGCTGGTGGAAGCCGATGTCGTACGCGGCCGCGTGCTGACCTCGTGGCCGAGTCTGCGCACGGACATCCGCAACGCGGGCGGCACCTGGGTCGACGAGCAGGTGAAGATCTGCGAGAACGGCCCGAACAAGCTGGTCACCAGCCGCAAGCCGGCCGACCTGAAGGCGTTCTGCCAGGCGTTCCTGGACGTGTTCGCGCAGAAGGCCGGCTGAACCAGGGCCGTGGGGTGCCCGTCGGAGTGCCTCAGGAAGCACGCCGGCGGGCACCTTCACGGGCACGGGCGAGCGATGTCCGGGGGTCCGCGACCGGGCACGGGCGAGCGATGTCCGGGGGTCCGCGACCGGGCACGGCAGCGGGGAGCCGGGGGGCGGCGGCGCCTCACCCGCGGGGTGACGCCGACTCGCCGCAGCAGCGTTCCCGGGCCCCTTCGCGGGTGCGGCCCGCGGCGACGGTGCGGCGGGGGTTGCGGCGCAGGTACTCGCCCTCGAGTTGCGCCATGCGTTCGTTGTGAGCCCGCAGCGCGTCGTTCGAGCCGTACAGCAGCGCGTCGTGGCGGGTGCGGTGGATGGTCTCCAGCTCCTTCATCAGCTGTTGGTCGTCCAGCCGGCCCGGGTCGACTCCGGTCATGGTGGTGCCCCGCTCGTCGTGTTCGTTCATGCGGTACGGGTACCCGCCCGGCGTGCACTACCACCGAGCGGCATCCGGGAGGGAGCCATGGATCTCGCCCATCTGCATCCACTGTACGAACAGCCCGGGCCCTGGGCCTCGGTGTACGTCAACACCTCCCGGAAGGCGGAGGACACCGCGCAGGAGATACGCCTGACGGCCCAGGCGATGGCCCGCGAGCTGGCGCGGCAGGGTGCGGACGAGGCCACCTGCCGGGCCGTGGAGACCGCGATCGACGAGATGCGCCACTCCCCCGACCCGCACGGGCGGGCCCTGTTCGCCCGCGACGGCAGGGTCGTCCTCGACCCGCCCCTGGCCCGCCCGCCCCGGGGGGTCAGCTGGGCGGAGTGGGCACCGCTGCCCCGTGTGACGCCGCTGCTGGAGCTCGCCGGCGAGGATCCGGTGGCGATCGTGGCGTACGTCGACCGCAGGGGTGCCGACTTCGAGTTGCGCAGTGCGCTGGGCCGCAAGGAGGCCGGCACGGTGGTCGGGCAGCAGTGGCCGATCCACCGGACGAGCAACGTGGACTGGTCCGAGCGGCACTTCCAGCTGAAGGTGGAGAACACCTGGGAGCACAACGCGGCGGAGATCGCCGACGCGCTCAGCGTGTGCCAGGAGGAGACGCGCGCCGACCTGCTGGTCCTCGTGGGTGACGACAGGGAGCGGCGTGAGGTGCGCGAGCGGCTGCCGCGGCGGCTGGACGGCCTCGTGGTGGAGGCCACCCGCGGCGCCGGCAGCCGGCTGCTGGACGAGGACGTGGAGCGGATCCGCGCCGAGCACGTGCGGCAGCGTGTCGAGGAGGAGCTGGACCGGTTCCGGGCGGCCCGCGCCCCGGACGACGAGGGCCGGGCGGCGGCCGTGGAGGGCGTTCCCGCGCTGGTCGAGGCGGCCCGCGAGCACCGTCTGGAGGAACTGCTGATCGTCCCGGACGGCGCCGACGCCCACCGCGAGGTGTGGATCGGCGAGGACCCGGACCAGCTGGCGGTGCGCCGCACGGATCTGAAGATGCTCGGCGAGCAGGACGCCCGGCCGGCCCGCGCCGACGACGCCCTGATCCGCTCCGCGGTCGCCACGGACGCCATCGCGCTGTCGCTGGAGCCCGTGGCCGCCACGGCCGAGGGCGCGCCGTCGGGTGGTCTGGGCGCGATCCTCCGCTGGAGGTGACCGCAGGCCCTACCGGGCCCGCTCCACCCGGCGCTCGTCCCAGACCGGCTCGGAGGTCTCGCGGACCCTGCCGTCGGCCCCGAAGACGAGGTAACGGTCGAAGGAGCGCGCGAACCAGCGGTCGTGGGTGACCGCGAGGACCGCGCCCTCGAACGCCTCCAGCCCTTCCTGGAGCGCCTCGGCGGACTCCAGGTCGAGGTTGTCGGTGGGCTCGTCCAGGAGCAGGGCCGTGACCCCCTGCAGTTCCAGCAGCAGGATCTGGAACCGGGCCTGCTGACCGCCGGAGAGCCGGTCGAAGCTCTGTTCGGCCTGACCGGTCAGCTCGTAGCGGCGCAGCCGGGACATGGCGGCGCCGCGGTCCTGCGCGTGCTCCTTCCACAGGATGTCCAGCAGGCTGCGGCCCTGGAGTTCGGGGTGCGCGTGGGTCTGGGCGAAGTGGCCGGGCACCACCCGCGCGCCGAGCTTCCAGGTGCCGGTGTGCGCGACGTCATCGCCGGCCAGCAGCCGCAGGAAGTGCGACTTGCCGGAGCCGTTGGAGCCGAGGACGGCCACCCGTTCGCCGTAGAAGACCTCCAGGTCGAAGGGTTTCATCAGGCCGGTCAGTTCCAGGTTCTGGCAGGTGACGGCCCGTACGCCGGTGCGGCCGCCCTTCAGCCGCATCCGGATGTCCTGCTCGCGCGGCGGCTCGGGCGGCGGGCCGGCCTCCTCGAACTTGCGCAGCCGGGTCTGGGCGGCCCGGTAGCGGGAGGCCATGTCGGCGCTGTTCTCGGCGGCCTGGCGGAGGTTGAGCACCAGCTTCTTCAGCTGCGCGTGCTTCTCGTCCCAGCGTCTGCGCAACTCCTCGAAGCGGGCGAAGCGTTCGCGCCGGGCCTCGTGGTAGGTGGCGAAGCCGCCGCCGTGCACCCAGGCGTCGGCGCCGGCCGGACCGGGCTCGACGGAGACGATCTTCTCGGCGGCGCGGGCGAGGAGCTCGCGGTCGTGAGAGACGAAGAGGACGGTCTTGCGGGTCTCGCGCAGTCGCTCCTCCAGCCAGCGCTTGCCGGGTACGTCGAGGTAGTTGTCCGGCTCGTCGAGCAGCAGCACCTCGTCGGTGCCACGCAGCAGCGCCTCCAGCACCAGTCGCTTCTGCTCACCGCCGGACAGGGTCCGCACCTGGCGCCACTGCGCCCTGTCGTAGGGCACGCCGAGCGCCGCCGTGGTGCACATGTCCCACAGCGTCTCCGCCTCGTAGCCCCGCGCCTCGGCCCAGTCGGCGAGGGCCTGCGCGTAGCGGAGCTGGGCGGCCTCGTCGTCTGGGGGCACCTCCCGGGCCGTTGAGACACCGGGGGACGTCATGATGGCGTGCTCGGCCGCGTCGACGGCGCGCGCGGCCTGCCGGATGCGCGGCGGGGCGACGGAGACGAGCAGGTCGCGTACAGTCGTCTCGTCCCGCACCGACCCCACGAACTGCCGCATGACGCCCAGGCCACCGCTGACGGTGACGGTGCCGCCGTGCGGCTTCAGCTCGCCGGAGATCAGCCGGAGCAGGGTGGTCTTGCCGGCGCCGTTCGGCCCGACGAGCGCCACCGCGGCGCCTTCGCCCACCCGGAAGGAGACATCGCCGAGCAGCGCCCTCCCGTCGGGAAGGTAGTACTCCAGGTGCGCGGCTTCCAGATGTCCCATGGTCGGGCATTCTCATGGCGCCCCCGGGATCCCGGCAAACGCTTATTCGGCGTGACAGGGAGGTCGCGGCCGCACCGGCCGCCGCGTCAGGTCCCCGGTGGGGCGTCGGGCCGGGTGGCGTACGCGGTGTCCACCGGCTGTCCCGCCGGGCCTCCCTCGCCGGCGGGGGACACCAGGGCGCCGGCCCAGGAGAGGGCCTTCCAGCCGTCGGTGGGCGAGCCTTCAAGGATCACCACGCCCGTGTTCCGCAGCGGGTGCGTGGCGGCGAAGTCGGCGTCGAGGTTGTGGGCGCGGACCGCGGTCCACAGGCGGATGGCCGCGCCGTGGCTGACCATGGCGACCGTGCCGGCCCCGCTGCGGGCGGCCTCCTCGACGACGGCGTCGAACCGTGCCAGTGCATCGGTCCCGGTCTCTCCGCCCGGACCGGGCATCCGGCGTTCGCGGTCCCCGGCGGCCCAGGCCAGGAACGTCCGCAGGTAGGCCTGACCGCGCTCGGAGTCGCCGGGCTCCCCCTCCAGCCCGCCCGCGGACAGCTCGCGGATGCCGTCGCGGACGATCACGTCGAGCCTCCGGGCGGCCGCCAGCGGCGCGGCGGTGAGCTGGGTGCGGACCAGGGTGGAGGCGTAGACGGCCTCGATGTCCTCCTCGGCGAGCGCCTCGGGCAGCGCGGCCGCCTGTCGCCGGCCGAGTTCGGTCAGCCCCGGTCCCGGCACGGCCGTGTCCAGCAGGGAGGCCAGGTTGGACGGGGTCTCGCCGTGGCGTACGAGGAGCAGGCGCATAGGGGTTCCCGGGCGAAGGAGGACACGTCGGTGTCGTCCCGCGCGCCCCGCGCGCAGGAAACGGCCACTTCAGGGTAACGGTGCCGGTATGAGCCCAGACGTCGACCTCACCGCCCCGCGAGCGGGCGCCCACGCCACCCTGACCCGGCTGCTCGCCCTGGACACCCGGCTGTTCCGGGTCGCGGCCGAACGCCACTGGCCCGGCGCAGGACCCGTGCTGCCCCGGCTGAGCCGGACCGCGAACCACGGTGTGCTGTGGTTCGCGGCCGCGGCCGCCATCGCGGCGAGCCGGACACCGCGCGCCCGCCGGGCCGCGGCCCGCGGCCTGGCCTCCCTCGGCCTGGCGTCGCTGACCATCAACACGCTCGGCAAGCGCTCGGTGCGCCGCCCCCGCCCCCTGCTGGACCCGGTGCCGGACGTCCGCCGGCTCCGGCGTCAGCCGATCACGACGTCCTTCCCCTCGGGCCACGCGGCCTCGGCCGCCGCGTTCGCGACCGGGGTCGCCCTGGAGTCCGGGGGCTGGGGAGCGGCCGTGGCGCCGGTGGCCTTCTCGGTGGCGGTATCCCGCGTCTACACCGGTGTCCACTTCCCGAGCGACGTGCTGGCGGGCGCGGCGCTCGGCGCGGCGGCCGCGTTCGCCGTGCGGGGCCTGGTGCCGACGCGCGCGCAGATCACGGCGCCCGCCCGGCCGCGGGCCGCCGTGCCGGCGCTGCCCGAGGGCGAGGGCCTGGTCCTCGTCACGAACAACGCCTCCGGCACCGCGGACCGGGCCCGGGCGCTGCACGACGTGCTGCCGCGGGCGGAGGTCGTCGTGTGCGACCCGGAGGACTTCAACGCCGAGGCGGAGAAGGCCGCCAGCCGGGCTCGGGTGCTCGGGGTGTGCGGCGGCGACGGCACCGTGAACACGGCCGCCGAGGTCGCCCTGCGGCACGGCCTGCCGCTCGCGGTGCTGCCCGGGGGCACGCTGAACCACTTCGCCTACGACCTGGGCGTGGAGGACGTACGGGACCTGGCCGGAGCGCTGGAGCGGGGCGAGGGCGTCCGGGTGGACGTGGGCCGGTTCAGCTCGGAGCACCGGCGGGGCATCTTCCTGAACACCTTCAGTCTGGGCGTGTATCCGGAGCTGGTGCGCGAACGTGAGCGCTGGGCGGACCGGATCGGCGGCTGGCCGGCCGGGGTGCTGGCGGCGCTGCGGGTGCTGCGCGCGGACCGCCATCCGTTGGAGGCGGAGTTCCGCGGGGGCCGGCACCCGCTGTGGCTGCTGTTCGCCGGCAACGGCACCTACCACCGCATGGGCCTCGCGCCGGGCCGTCGGCTGGACCTGGCGGACGGGGTGCTCGACGTGCGGGTGGTGCACGGTGGCCGGAGGCCGGCCCTGCGGCTGCTGTCGGCGGCCCTCGCGGGCCCGCTCACCCGCTCCCCGGCGCATGCGGCCGTACAGGTGGGCCGGCTGCGGCTGACCGGCCTGGCGCCCGGCACCCTGCTCGCCTACGACGGCGAGGTCACGGAGGTGGAGGGCGAGGTGCGGCTGGAGAAGCTGCCGGAGGCGCTGACCGTCTACCGGCCGCTGCCGGCCGGCTGACACCCGTTGTCCCCCGCGACCACCGTCGGTCCACATGATGAAACAGGGGTCTCAACATTCGACATACGCGCGTACCGTGATCCTCACCGCCCCGGGGCCGCGGGCCCGTGCGGGGCCAGGTGACGAGGAGGGGTACAGCCATGCCCGAACCGCGGGAGACGGCCGTCTACACGCACGGCCACCACGAGTCCGTGCTGCGCTCGCACACCTGGCGCACCGCCGCCAACTCGGCGGCCTACCTGCTCGGCTCGCTGAAACCCCACATGAAGATCCTGGACATCGGCTGCGGGCCGGGCACCATCACCGCCGACCTGGCGGAGCTGGTGCCCGACGGGCACGTCACGGGTGTCGACCGGGCGCCCGGCGTCCTGGAGCAGGCCCGCGCCACGGCCACCGCCCGGGGCCTGGGCAACGTCGACTTCGCGGTCGCCGACGTGCACGCCCTGGACTACCCGGACGACACGTTCTGCGTGGTCCACGCCCACCAGGTGCTCCAGCACGTGGGCGACCCCGTAGGGGCGCTGCGCGAGATGCGGCGGGTGACGAAGCCGGGCGGCTTCGTCGCCGTACGGGACGCGGACTACGCGGCGATGACCTGGTACCCGCGGGTGCCGGGCCTGGACGACTGGCTGGACCTGTACGAGCGCGTGGCCCGCGCCAACGGTGGCGAGCCGGACGCGGGACGCCGGCTGCGGTCCTGGGCGCTGGCCGCGGGCTTCACGGAGGCCGCCGTCACGGCCACCTCCAGCACATGGACGTACGCGACCCCGGCCGAGCGCGAGTGGTGGAGCGGCCTGTGGGCCGACCGCACCCTGGCGTCGGCCTACGCCGAGCGCGCCACCGGCGGCGGCCACGCGACCGAGGAGCGGCTGCGGGCCGTGTCCCGGGCGTGGCGGGAGTGGGGGGAACGACCGGACGGCTGGTTCGCCGTACTGCATGGGGAAATCCTGTACCGCAAAGCCGACTGACGTCCGGTTCACCGGAATGATGTCTCGCTTTCGGGACACCCGAGGAGCAGGAGGTTCAACATGGTTCCCATCCTGCTCGTACTGCTTCTGGCGCTGATTCTGTTCGGGGTCGGATTCGCGGTGAAGGTGCTCTGGTGGATCGCCTTGGCGGTGTTCGTCGTCTGGCTGCTCGGTTTCCTGATCCACGGCACGGGCACAGGCGGACGCCGGGCTCACTGGTACAGGTGGTAGGCCGGAGCACACGCACACCGTCCCCAGGGAAGCACGGGTCGTTCCCGTCATTCCCTGGGGAGCAGCGGTCCCAGCGGCCCGAGGTCCAGATTGAGGTCCTCGGGCCGCAGTCCGTAGCGGTCGCGCAGCTCGGCCATGCGGTCCTCCAGGAGCATCAGCGTCAGTCCGATCCGCTCCTCCTGCTCCTCGGTCAGATCACCCTCGTCGAACCGGCGCAGCGCCTGGCGTTCCATGAGCTGGCGCAGCAGTTCCACGACGGTCAGGACGAGCTTGACGAGGTCGCGCTCCACCGTGTCCGGCTCCAGGTCCACACGCCTGCGCGGGGTCACGACGTCACCTCCGGGATCTCGAAGGGGGACGGCACCTGCCGGTTCACCGAGCTGATCAAGGCGTTCAGGTCGATCCGCACGAGGTCGACGTCAGCGATGCGCAGGGTGATGTCCCCGGTGATGACCACCCCGCCGGCCAGCAGCCGGTCGAGCAGGTCGACCAGGGCGATCTCCCGGCGTTCGACGACCGTCATGTCCCCTCCCCCGGCAACTCTCCCGCGAACGAATACGCGGCCCAGGGCCCGGTGAGCTCCACGCGCAGCCCCGGCGCCTCGTCCTTCGTGCGGTCCACGACCTCCACGAACTCCTCGGAATGGGCGCGCGGCACGAGATAGGCGGCGTTGAGCACGTTCCGCCCGGCGGTGCCGGAGAGGGCGGCGTTCTGCGGCGCGTGCAGCCTGGAGTCCTCGGCGAACGCGGAGAGCTTCTCGTGCAGCCGGGTCGCGAACGCCTCGGCCCTCTGCCACACGTCCTCGCGGGCCAACGTCTGCTGCCGGCGCCGACGCAGATAGTCCCGGCCGGACGCGGCCATCGGCTCGGGCTCCCGCACCATCGCCTCCTGCGGCTGCTCCGCCTCCAGATAGACCTTGACCCCCCACTCCACCCGCCCCTGGAGCCGGTCGAGGGTGGCGCGGAAGTGCTCCTCACGGGACTCGATCATGGTGCGCACCCCGCTGTCGTCCCGGAAGACGGTGGCCATCCGCAACGGCAGCGGGGTGGTGACGACGGTCAGCGCGTCGACCACGCCCTGATGGGCGCGGGCGGTGGCGGAGAGCCAGTCCAGGTCCTCCAGACGGGCGCGCAGCGGCTCCTCGGCGAAGTCCCGTTCCGGCACCTCGCTGACGACGGCGATCAGGCCGTGGTGGAGCAGTTGCTTGACCGGCGCGCCGCCCACACCGGTCAGCTGTGCCTGGAGGGGTGCGCCGAGGGGGCGGCAGACGGCGTAGACGTACCGCAGTCCGGTCATGGTGCCTCCTTCGGGTGGGTGCGGCCGCTGCCCTGCTCCAGTTCCTCCAGCCGGGCCAGCCGCTCGCGCAACTCGGCGTTCTCCCTCGCGAGTTCGTCACGGCGGGCCCGGGAGGAGAGCGCGGGGTCGCTCTCCCACCAGTCGATACCCATCTCCTTGGCCTTGTCGACCGAGGCGACGATGAGCCGGAGCTTGACGGTGAGCAGTTCGATGTCGAGCAGGTTGATCCGGATGTCACCCGCGATGACGATTCCCTTGTCGAGCACCCGCTCGAGGATGTCGGCGAGGTTGGCGCCACTGCTCGGGCCGTACGGTTCGGGCAGCCGGCTCGGTGTCGTCATCGGCGGCTCCCGCCCTCGGAGTACTCCTCTTCCTCGTACTCCTCGTCACCCTCGTCGTCCTCGGGATACTCGTCGTCCGCGTCCGTCCCTCGGCCCCGTGTCCGCTCCTGCCCTTCGTCCTCTTCGTCCTCGCCGTTCTCTTCCTCGCCGTTCTCTTCCTCTTCGTCCTCGTCCTCGGCCTCCTCGTCGCCCTCGTCCTCTTCCTCTTCTTCCTCGCCCTCGTCTTCCTCGTACGCGCCGTCCTCCCGGTCCTCGTCCTTCTCGCGGCCCTCTTCCTCTTCCTCGTGCTCGTCGCCCTGTTCCTCCTCGGCGACCGCGTCCTCGTGGCTGCGTACGACCTCGCCGTCGCGGATCTCTCCACGCCAGCTGTCCTCCGCCTCCCCCTTGAGGGTGATGAAGCGGGCGAAGTGCTTCAGGTCGAGCCGGACACGGCGGCCCTGGGCACGCCAGATGTTGCCGGTCTTCTCGAAGAGGCCGCTCGGGTAGTACTCCATGACCAGCAGGACGCGGGTGAGGTTCTCCTCCAGCCGGTGGAAGGAGACGACGCCCTTCGTGCTGCCCTTCGCGCCCTCCGACGTCCACTGGATGCGGTAGTCGGGCACCTGCTCGGTCGTCGTGGCCTTCCAGCTGCGGCTGGACCACCAGATCTTCGCCTGCCAGTCGGACGTGGTGTCGTCGGCGCGACTGGCGCTCTTGACGCCCTTGGCGAAGGTGCTGAAGTCCTGGAACTGGGTCCACTGGTCGTACGCGGTGCGCAGCGGAACACCGACATCGATGTGCTCCATGATGACGGTGGGCTTGTTGCCTCCGCGGCCCTTGCGTTTGCCCTTGCCGCCGCCGAGGTTCTTCAGCGCGCCCATGACGTTGTCCTTGGCGCGCGAGGCCCCGAGCTCCAGCGCGGAGCGCACCGGACTCTTCCCCTCGGCGAGTTTGCGGCCGGCGTCGAGGGCGAGCCGGGCGAAGCCCGGGCTGTTGCCCTCGGCGATGTCGTTCAGCTTGCCGGTGGTCTCGCCGAGCTTGTGGCCGAGGCCGGCCAGCAGGCGTTCGGCCTGGGCGGCCAGGTAGTCCTGCGCCTCCCCCTTGAGCCGATCGGCGGCCTCGCTGTGGGCCAGGCCCGCCAGCGGGCTCTCCTTCGTCGCCGCGCCGGCCGCGCGGCCGGCGGCCTTTCTCGCGGAGCCGAGGGTCTCGGTCATCGGTCACCGCCGCCCTTCGAGGTCCGGGACCGCTCGGGACGGTGTGCGCCACCGGCCGCCGCGGTCTCCTTCTCGGCCGGCTTCTTCTCCGCCGTTTCGCGCGCCGAGGTCTTCTTCGCCGTCCTCGCCGCCTTCTCACCGGGGGCCTTCTTCGCCGGTTTCCTGCCGGGCGCGCGGGCCCGGGCCTTCTGGCCGGTCTCCGCGGGGGCCTTCCGCATGCGCTGCCGCCGCCGGCCGCCGGACTCGTCGCCCTCGCCGGACGCCTCGGTGCTCTCCGCCTCCTCGTCGGCCTCGCGGCCCTCCCCCCAGTCCTCGTACTCGTCGTCGTACTCTTCGTGCTCCGCCTCGGCCCCTTCCTCGTGCTCGTCCTCGGCGTGCTCGTCGTCCTCGCGTCCGCGGCGCCGGGCCGACCGCTCACCGCCGCGCCGTTTCTCCTCGCCGGTGTCGGGCACGACGCCGGCCAGCTGGTCGCGGACCTGTGCGGTACGACCCTGCAGCCGGTCGGCGAGCGTGGCCATCTGCCGTTCGACCATGGCGCCGGAGGCGGCCTTGCCGACACCCCGCAGATCCTGGCGCAGCTGGTCGCCGATCTCCTTGAACTGCGGGTTGTCCTTCAGCTGCTGGTTGAGCAGGTCGGCCATCGCGCGCGGGCTCAGATTCAGCTTCTTGCCCGCCGCCAGGCTGCCCAGCGCCATGGCCAGTTTGAGTTTCCTCGTACGTCCCAGCAGGTATCCGGCCCCTACCGCGAGGCCGAGTCCCATCCTGTTCATCGTGTCGTCCCCTCACCTGTCCCCGGTCCCCCGCGCATGCCGACCTCCAGCCGGTCCAGAAGCTCGTCCTCCTGGCGGTCGAACTCCTCCTCGGTGATCTCGCCCGCTTCCAGCCGCTCTTCCAGCCGAGCGAGTTCGGCCTTGACGGTCGCCGGGTCGTAGTAGATGCGCTCCGCTTCGCGCACCACCTGCTTGATCGCCCAGCCGCTGCCGCGTGCGGGTGCGAACGGCAGCAGCAGCACTTCCGAGATCAGTCCCATGACGTCATCCCGTTCCCGCACCGGCTCCCGCCGCGCTGGCCGTCGGCTCGGACGGGCCGGGCTCGACGAAGCTGTAGGGCGGCAGCGGTCCGTTCACCCGCAGCTCGAGGTGCGGCGTGTCCTTGCGGACCTGTTCGGCCGCGTCCAGGAACCGCGCCGCCTCCTCCCGGTCCACCAGGAACGACGCGTTGACGAGCCAGCCGGAGGATTCCGGGCCCGCGCTGACCGCGGCCGCCATGGGCTCCAGCGCCTGCACCACCTGGGCGCCGTCCGCGGCCTCGCGGGCCTTGACCGCGCCGGCGACCAACTCGCCGAGCCGCAGACGGTCGTCGTAACTGCCGCCGCCCGCCTGCCGGTTGGCCTCGGCCTGTGCCCTGATGTCCGGATTCTCGGCCATCACCTGGTGCAGTACGGCCTCCTCGACATGGCTGGCCTTGACGTTGTACTCGACCTTGCCGTCCAGCGCGCGCAGCCGTTCGGTGTAGTGCTCGGCGCGCTCGGTGAGCACTCCGGTGACGGTGGTGTCGTCCGGGGAGACGCTGCCGAACCGCATGGGCAGCACACAGCCTGTGGCACCGATCTCGCTGAGCACGTTCTGGTGGGCGAGCAGGTCCCTGCGCTTGGGCCGCAGGTTGTCGGGCGCGTCGCTGACGACGGCCGCCAGTTCGCCCGCCTTCAGCACGCGGACCGGCCGCGGCGGCTCGCCGACACCGACCGTGCCCTCCGGGGGCGAAGGATGCGAGGCCGTCGTGATTCCGTAGACGTACGTGCTCACTCCTGCTCCTCCCTCCTGCGAGACGACGTGGCCTTACGAGGACGCGGCCGGGACTCGCTCTCCTCCGAGTGCTCCGACCGTCCCTGCTTGAAGGCCTCGGAGATGGTCTCGGCGGCGCCGGACAGCGCGCCCTTGGACTTGCCGCGCGCACCGGACTCGGTGACCTCGCCGACGATCTCGGGCAGGCCCGGGCTCTTGCGGGGGCCCGCCTCCAGGTCGAGCCGGTTGCACGCCTCGGCGAAGCGCAGATAGGTGTCCACGCTGGCCACGACCACCCGTACGTCGATCTTCAGGATCTCGATGCCGACCAGGGACACCCTCACGAACGCGTCGATCACGAGCCCCCTGTCGAGGACGAGTTCTAGTACGTCGTAGAGGCCGCTGCTGCCGCCGCCTCCACCGGACGTCTGTGCCGGGACAACGGTCATGCCGACCGTGCCTCCTTCTCTGAGTCTCGGATGGGTGATGTCCTCACGTACGAGCGGCCCAGCGGCCGCCCTACCGGTGTGCGTCGGACCGGCCGCGTTCGTAGCGGCGCCCGCGCCGGTAGCCGGTGAGCTGGCCCTCGGTGTCGAGTTCGACCAGGTAGCTCGCCATGAGGCTCATGGTGTCGGGCACACGGGCGAGTTCCAGGACCTCGACCTCCAGCGCCCAGCCGTCCTGCGTCTGCTCGAAGGTCGTCACCGACTCGACCGTCAGGCCGGTCAGCTCCGCGAACTGGGCGCGGGCCTCGCGCAGCACCTCCAGGGGCCGGGGCCGCCGGGGTGCGGCGGGCCGGTCGTCCGCCCGGGTGTCGTTGTCGTCGATGTCGTCGTTGGTGTCGTTGTCGGTGTGGGCGCGTGGCTCCTGCGGTTCTCGGGATTCCTGCGACTTCCGCGAATGCTTCGGCCTTGCGGTGTCATGCGCGGAGTCCTGTGCTGTGTCGTCCTTGTTCGCCATGACCACCCCTCCCTCTCCGTGTGGCCGCAGCTTCCCCGGCCAAACCTGCGCATCAGCCGCGCAGTGCGTCCAGGCGCCGCCGCGCGGGTCCCAGCGCACGACCGCGGGCGGGCAGGCCGGCCCAGGGGCGGGTACGGGCCTGATCGGCGGCGTCGGCCATGGTCCAGCGCCGCGAGCCGACGTCCGGGGCGTCGAGCTGGTCCCAGGACAGGGGGGTGGCGACGGGCGCGCCGGGCCGGGCACGGACGCTGTAGGGGGCGACCGCGGTCTGGGCGTAGCCGTTGCGCCGCACGTCGAGGTAGAGGCGGTCGCCACGGTCCTTCTTGAAGAAGGCGGTGGTGAGCCGGTCGGGACGACCGGCGGCCAGCAGCTCGGCCACCGCCTGGGCGAACTCCCGCACCTCGTCGAAGCCCTGGCGCCCGTCGAGGGGCACGACCACGTGCAGGCCGCGCGAGCCGGTCGTCATCGGCGCCGAGGGCAGCTCCAGCGTGTCGAGCAGCTCGCGCAGCTGCCGGGCCGCCTCGCGCACCGGCTCGAAGTCGTCGTCGGGAGGGTCGAGGTCGAAGACCATCCAGTCCGGCCGGTCGGGGTCTCCCGCGCGGGACAGCCAGCGGTGCAGGGTCAGACAGGCCTGGTCCGCCAGGTACACGAGGGTGGCGGTGTCGTCGCAGACGGTGTGCGTGACCGTGCCGCCCTCCTTGGCGACCTCGGCCCGGGTGATCCAGTCGGGGTAGTACTTCGGGGTGTGCTTCCGCATGAACATCGGCCCGCCCACGCCGTCCGGGTGCCGCTCCAGCATCAGGGGGTGGCCGCGCAGGTGCGGCAGCAGATACCGCGCCACCGAACGGTAGTAGTCGACCAGGTCGCCCTTGGTGTACTCCTCCCCGCTGTTCCCCTCGCCGTCGTGGCCGTCGCCGGACGGGAAGAGAACCTTGTCCGGCCGGCGCACCTCCACGGTGCGCCGGCCGGCCCGTACCGTGCGGGTATCACCGCTCACGGCACCACCGCCTCCTCCACCAGCAGCCGGGCGGAGGCCACGATGGACTCGGCGTCGATGCCGGCCGCGTGCAGTTGCTCGGCGGGCGAGGCCGAGCCGGGCATCGTACGGACGGCGAGCCGGACCAGGCGCGGCACCGGACGCCCGTCGAGGAAGGCGTCCAGGACCGCGTCGCCGATGCCGCCCTCCTCGTGGTGGTCCTCGACCGTGAGCAGGCACCCCGTGTCCTCGGCGGCCTGCCGCAGCGTGGCCCGGTCGACGGGCTTGACGGAGTAGAGGTCGATCACCCGGACCGCGATGCCCTCCCGGCCGAGGCTGTCGGCGGCGGCCAGCGCCTCGTGCAGGGTGACCCCGGCGGCGACGATCGTCAGCCGGTCCGCGGCGGAGGAGCGCAGCACCTTGCTGCCGCCGACGGGAAACTCCTCGTCCGGACCGTAGATCACCGGACTCGCCCCGCGCGAGGTGCGCAGATAGCCGATGCCGTCCAGGTCGGCCATCTCCACGACGAGCTTCGCGGCCTGGTTGGCGTCGCACGGGTACAGCACGGTGGAGCCGTGCACGGCGCGCATCATCGCCAGGTCCTCCAGGCCCATCTGGCTGGGGCCGTCCTGCCCGATCGCGACGCCCGCGTGGGAACCGTTGAGGTTGATGCCGGATCCGCTGACGGCGGCCATCCGCACGAAGTCGTGGGCCCGGGTGAGGAAGGCGGCGAAGGTGGAGGCGTACGGCACCCAGCCGCGCCGGGCGAGGCCGACCGCCGTCGCGACCATCTGCTGTTCGGCGATGTAGCACTCGAAATAGCGGTCCGGGTGCTCCTTGTGGAAGAGCTCCGAACGGGTGGAGTCGCCGACCTCGCCGTCGAGGGCCACCACGTCGCCGCGCGCGGTGCCGAGCGCGGTGAGCGCCTGCCCGTAGGCGTCGCGGGTGGCGACCTCGTCGCCCTCGTCCCAGCGGGGCAGTTCGAGGCTGCCGTCCCCGACGGCGTGCAGCGAGCTGGTGGACGGCGGTTCGTGCACGCGCACCCGGATGTCGCGGACGCCGCCGAGTTCCTCGACGGCCTCGTCGGGGTCCTTCAGCGGCTTGCCGTGCAACCCCTCGCGGTCCTCGGACTCCTTGGCGCCCTTGCCCTTGATGGTGCGGGCGATGATCGCGGTGGGCTGCCCCTTGGTGGAGATCGCCTCGCCGTAGGCGCGGTCGATCGCGTCCACGTCGTGGCCGTCGATCTCGACCGTGTGCCAGTCGAAGGCGCGGAAGCGGCGGGCATAGGCGTCCAGGTCGTGGCCGTGCCGGGTGGGGCCGCGCTGTCCGAGCCGGTTGACGTCGACGATCACGGTCAGGTTGTCCAGGTGCTCGTACCCGGCGGCCTCGGCGGCCTCCCAGATCGATCCCTCGGCCATCTCGCTGTCCCCGCACAGCACCCACACCCGGTGGTCGGCGTGGTCGAGCCGCTTGCCGGCGAGCGCGATGCCGACGCCGATCGGCAGGCCCTGCCCCAGGGATCCGGTGGCGGTCTCCACCCACGGCAGCCGCTGCGGTGTGGGGTGACCCTCCAGGCGGCTGCCCAGCTTGCGGAAGCTCAGGAGTTCGTCGTCGTCGATCGCGCCGGCCGCCTTGAACGCGGAGTACAGCAGGGGCGAGGCGTGCCCCTTGGACAGCACGAAGCGGTCGTTGCCGGGATGCTCCGGCCGGTCGAAGTCGTAGCGGAGGTGGTTCGCCAGCAGTACGGCCATCAGATCGGCGGCGGACATGGAGGACGTCGGGTGCCCCGAGCCCGCCGCCGCCGAGGCCCGCACGCTGTCGACACGCAACTGCTGCCCGAGGTCGACGAGTTCGGCGGTGTTCATGAGTCTCCTTCCTCAGGAATGTCGTCCCGCTTGACCGGGCCGGGGGCGGGATGGTGTTCGTGATGCCCTGGGCCGGGCTGCTTCCCGGCGGGCTCCGGGCTCGGCCGGCTCTCGGCGGGTCCGGGGCCCGGCTGCTTCTTGCCCCGCTCCCCGCCCGGCTGGTCCCGTCCGGGGTCGGCGCCCGCCGACTGGGCCTTCTCGGTGTTCTCGACGATCTCGGTGGCGCCCTTGCCGGACGTCTGGGAGCCGGTACTCGTGCCGTCCGTCGCCTCCGGTCCGGTTCCGGCGCCCACCTGCGCTCCCGCCCGCGGCCGCTCCGGCCCGCCCGCCACTCGGGCCAGCTCCGGGGAGGCAGACTCCAGCGGCACCGACCAGGACCGTACGAGACCCAACTGGACGGCCTGGCGCGGCAGTACGGCGTTGAGCAGCCAGTCCGCCGCCACCCGTATCCGGTTGTCCGGCATCGCCGCGAGGTGGTATCCGCGGGTGACGGCGCCGGCCACCGGGCCGGAGAGCGGGATGCCGAGCGGGTTGGCGGCGGCCTGCGCGCCGCCGAGGTCCACGACGAAGCCCAGGTCGCGGTGGCGGTAGGGGCGCCGCGCGCAGGCGCCGCAGGAGGCGGCGACGTTGATGGCGGCCACCTTGCCGTGACGCCAGGCGTGCTGGGCGGTCATCGGCGTGTACGCGCCGGGATTGTTCAGGTCGGGCACGGCGGCGGCGTCGCCCGCCGCGAACACCTCGGGCCGCCCCGGCACCTGGAGATAGGGGTCGACGACGATCCGCCCGCGCTCCAGCGGGTGCCCGGTGCTCTCCACGAGCGGGTCGGGCCGTACGCCCACACACCACACCAGCGTGCGGGTCGGGACGAACTCGCCGTCCGTCAGGAGCACCCCGTCGTGCGTGGCCTCCTTCACGGAGGTGCCCATGCGGACGTCCACGCCCCGTTCCCGCAGCACCCGGTCCGCGGTGCGCGAGAGCCGCTCGTCCAGTTCCGGAAGGACCCGGTCGGCGATGTCCAGGAGCATCCAGCGCGGCCGCATGCCCTGCCGGAGCGGACGCCGGCGCACCTGCGAGTCGGTGTACATCTTGCCGTGTGCCGCGACCTCGGTGCCGGTGTAGCCGGCCCCGACGACGACGAAGGTGCAGCGGGCGGCGCAGCCCTCACGGTCGGCGGCGGCAGCGGCGAGTTCCACCTGGCGGGTCACGTGGTCGCGCAGGTAGAGCGCCTCGGGCAGCCCGCGGAAGCCGTGCGCGTACTCGGCGACGCCAGGGATCGGCAGCAGCTTGTTGACGCTGCCGACGGCCAGCACCAGCCGGTCGTACTCCAGCGTCCCGCCGACGCCCTCGGGGTCGGTGTAGTGCACGGTGCGCGCGTCCATGTCGAGGGTATCGGCCTCGCCGAGGACCAGGCGTACGTCGGGCAGGGTGCCGGAGAGGGAGACGGCGACCCGGCGCGGCTCCAGGATGGCCGCGGCCACCTGGGGCAGCAGCGGCACGTACAGAAAGTAGTCGGTCGGATTCAGCAGGGTGATGTCGGCCTTGTTCCGGGACATCCGGGACAGGGTCTGGGCCGCACGGTACCCGGCGAAGCCGGCACCGACGATCACGATACGGGGTCGACTCACGGTTCGCCTCCGGCGCTGTCGCGTCCCTCGTACAGAACACTCGTACGGAACTAACCGCGTCCCCCCGGCGGCCCCGCCCAAACCCGGCCGACACGGCCGCGGCTCCCACGGGGCCCCCGGCCGGTCGGACACCGCGCCGGTTTCCGGCAGCCGCGTCGGGTACCCGACAGCACGATCGACCCGCCCCCGTCGTGGAGGAGCCTCATGCCCGAGTACGGCTACCACCTGTCATGCGAGCAGTACGGCCCGGCGGAACTCGTCGAGCAGGCGCGGATGGCCGAGCAGGCCGGGTTCCAGGCGCTGTGGATCTCGGACCACTACCACCCGTGGAACGACGCGCAGGGCCAGAGTCCGTTCGTGTGGTCGGTGATCGGGGCGCTGTCCGAGGCGGTGTCCCTGCCCGTGGAGACGGCCGTGACCTGTCCGACCGTGCGCATCCACCCGGCCGTGGTGGCGCAGGCCGCCGCGACCAGCGCGGTGATGGCCGAGGGCGGGTTCCGGCTCGGCGTCGGCACCGGCGAGGCGCTCAACGAGCACATCCTCGGCGACCGGTGGCCGCCCGCCCAGGTGCGCATGGAGATGTTGGAGGAGGCGGTGCAGGTGATACGCCGGCTGCTGACCGGGGAGGAGGTCAGCCACCACGGCACGCACTACACGGTGGAGAACGCCCGGCTCTACACCGTCCCCCGCGAACCCGTGCCGATCGACATCTCCGGCTTCGGCCCGAAGGCGACCTCGCTCGCGGCGCGCGTCGCCGACGGCTACATCACGATGATGCCGGACGAGGAGATGGTCACCCAATACCGCAAGGGCGGCGGCGGCACCAAACTCGTCAGCGGCGGCACGAAGGTGTGCTTCGGCCAGGACCGCGACGAGTGCGTCCGTACCGTGCACGAACTGTGGTACAACGAGCAACTGCCGGGCGAGACGGGCCAAATACTGCCCACACCCCGTCACTTCGAGCAGCTCGAGCCGCTGGTCACCGAGGACGCGATCCGCGAGAACGTGGTGTGCGGCGACGACGTCGACCAGCACGTGACCGCGTTGAAGGCGTTCGCGGACGCGGGCTTCGATCGGGTCTACGTCAACCAGATCGGCGCCGACCAGCGCGGCTTCTTCGACTTCTACCGCACCAAGGTGCTGCCGCAACTGCCGCGGTGACCCCACCTCTCACACCGCGCCAACTACCCTCGTGCGCATGGAGATTCTGGGAGCCAGCCTGCGCGTCTGCGTCGACGACCTGGAGACCGCCGTCCCCTTCTACGAACGCCTGGCGGGCGGCAGAGCCCTGCGTTTCGAACGCGGCGGCGTCCAGGTGGCGGCCGTCGGCTGCTTCCTGCTGATGAGCGGCCCTGAGTCGCAGCTGGAGGTGTTGCGCAAGGTGGCGGCGACGATCGCCGTCGAGGACGTCGACGAGGCTCACCGGGTCCTGACCGAACTGGGGGCCCGCATCGTGGCGGGCCCCGTCCCGACCCCGGCGGGCCGCAGTCTGATCGCCGTGCACCCGGACGGCGCGGTGTACGAGTACGTGGACCGCCGCGGCTGAGCGGCGGCCCCGTGACGGCACTCAGGACGAGGGCGGGCGCATCCGGAAGTCGTGGGCCGGTGGCAGCTCTCCACCGCCGGTCCGGTCCCACACACGGCCGATCCGCTCGTCGCCCTCCCGCAGGTCGGCGACCTCGAAGCCCTCGTCGAAGACGGCCCGCGCCTCGGCCGGGCGCCCCTCGGCGAGCAGCAGTTCGGCCTCCAGCAGCCGGAACCGGCCGCGCTCCCGGGTCGCCGGGTGCAGCCGCCGCCACACCGAGCGCGCGTCCGCCGGACGCCCTACCCGCAACAGCGCCTCGATCGCCTCCCGGCCGAGCGCGGCGGTGGCGGCGGTCCAGGTCTCGTCGTCGTCCCGCCGCTCACGGCACAGGTCTTCGAAGGCCTCGGCGTAGCGCTCGGCGGCCCGCTCGTGGTGGCCGGCCTCCTGGTCGGCGACGGCGAGGCAGCGCCGCGACGGCCAGACGGACCGGGCCGCTTCCAGCGCCCGTTCCCAGCTGCGCACCGCCTGCGCCCGGTCGCCGGCGTGCCACTGGGCGACTCCGAGGTGGTACTCGGTGAGCGGTCCTGCCGGGGCGGTCTCCAGCAGGTCCCGCCAGTGCGTGGCGACCAGCGACTCGCCGGGCGGCCCCATCCGTCGCGGTTCCGGGAAGGAGCCGGAGCGCAGCAGTTCCCGCCAGGGCTCCTGCGCCTTGCCGAGGGTGGACTCGGGGAACGGCGTGCCCGGCAGCTTCCACCCGGCCCGCAGCACTTCGAGGGCGCCCCAGCCGGATCCGGTGCCGAGGATCTCGCCCGGTTCGGCGTCGGCGAACGGCTTCCAGGCGGCGTACGCGGCCTCGACGTCGGCGCGGGGCAGGACCGCCTCCAGCCGTTCCTCGGTCCGCCGGACGGCGGCCTCCCACTCCCCCGCGGGCGGCGCCGCGTCCAGCGGGCCGTACGACTCCAGCCACGCCACCTCGCTCTCCGCCTCCAGCCGTACGTGTTCGAGCTGGGTGCGGGCGAGACCGGCCTGGATCTCGCAGTATCCGCCGGGGCCCGAACCCCACACGAACAGCTTGCGGCCGCGCAGCACGTCGGTGGAGGTCTGCACCAGTCCCTCACCGGCCTCGTCGAGGGCGGCGATCCAGCGGCGCCGTCGGTCGGCCACCTCGTAGAAGTAGTCGGCGGCGTAGGTGCTGTTGAGGGGGTAGGTCCGGTCGACGCCGTCGTAGGCCGGGACGGGGACCCGGCGCAGCCGGCGCTCGTGGCCGAGGGGGGCACCTCCCACGCCGTCGAGGCAGTGGGGGAGCCAGGCCTCCTCGGCGGGGGCGAGCACCCGGCGTTCCTCCGGAACGGCGATGTTGGACCACCAGTAGGTGGGTGCCGGACGCTCGTGCGGGTTGCGGATGCGGACGCCCACGTGCAGGAAGTCGGAGCCGTCCGGCAGCCACAGGTCGACCTGGAAGGGCAGGTCGCGCAGCCGTTCCCACTCCCACAGGCGCAGCATCTCGCCGCCGTCGGGGGCGGGCACGCGGGCGGCGTGCAGGGGGGCGCAGGAGAGGGTGGTGTGGCCGGTGGCGCCGATGTTCCACTCGATGCCGCCGGAGTACCAGGCGCCGTTGAGCGCGAAGTTGGCGGGCTGGAACACGGGGTTGCGGTAGAGGAGTTCCCGGCCGGTGGGCTTGTGCACGAGGGAGGCGACGCGGCCGCCGAGGCCGGGGAGCACGGTGGCACGCAACCGGTCGTTCTCGAGGACGAGCGCGTCGATCGGGCGCGGCTCGCGGGCTCTGCCGTAACCGTCGCGGACGTGCACCGGCAGCAGGCTGCGCAGGGGGGCGTAGTCGACCTGCCGTGCCATGTCGTGCGGCAGGTCGTTCCTGTCGCGCTCCTCGATGTGGTGGACCTCGTCGAGCGGGCGCAGCGCGGGCAGCGGGTTGTCCGGCCCGAGCGGTGCGGCGGGCAGCGTCAGTACCTCACGTCGGATCGTCGTCACAACGACCATGGAACCCGGTCGCAGATGACCTGACCAGGGGCGGGGGCGGTCAGGATTGCGCAAAGGCGCCGGGTCGCATCTCGGCGGTGATCGCCCACCGTTCGTGGTCCCGCCAGGCGCCGTCGATGTAGAGCATGTCCGGCGAGTAGCCCTCCAGCCGGAAGCCGCAGGAGCGGGCGAGGGCGATGGAGGCGGTGTTGCCCGGCTGGACGTTGATCTCCAGCCGGTGCAGGCCCATGGGCCCGAAGGCGTGGTCGACGACGAGGCTCAGGGCCTCCTTCATCAGCCCGCGCCCGGCGGCGTGCGCGAAGGCGCCGTAGCCGAGGGCGCCGGACTGGAAGGCGCCCTCGACGATGTTGTTGATGTTGATGTATCCGGCGATGCGGCCGGAGTCCTTCTCGCAGACCAAGAAGCCGGCCCGGGCCGGATCGTCGATCAGCCGTCCCGCGTACGCGGCGTAGGCGTCGGCCGTGGCCGGCGGGTAGAGCCATGGACGGTGCAGTTCCTGACTCTCCCGGACGCGGGCCGTGAACTCTTCGGCGTCCTCCAGCGTGAAGGGGCGGATGCCGACGCGGGCGCCCTCGGCGAGGTGGCGGGATGCGCTGTGCTGCATCCCGCCACTCTATGCGGGCCCGTGCGCCCGTGGCTCAGCCGGCCACGACCGGCAGCCGGAGCACCCCGGTGCCCCCGGGGGAGGCGCTCACCGTGACCGGCTTGACGCCCCGGTTCCCGAAGTAGGCGTCGTCGCTCGCCGCGATCACGAACCGCAGCCGGTGGCCCCGCTCGTAGCGGTGCACGATGCCCGGCAGGGTCACCGTGAAGGACCGGGTCACGTCGGGCACGCGGACCGGTGCGACCAGCCGGTGCACCAGCGTGCGGGTGCCGTCGGGTGCAACGTCGTACACCCATCATGCTGTGACACGTGTCAGACCGCGTCAATCACTCGGACGGCGGTTTGTTGACGGGGATTCAGTGAAGGTCGGACGGCGGTCGGCCCGTCTCCGGCCGGCGGCACGACGAGGGAACGCCCCACGCCGCACCGTCGTCCTGCGGGTCAGCGCAGGGCGGGCGCCTCCAGCGTCAACGTGCCCGCGTCCGCGTCGAGTTCGGCCGCCACGCCGAAGGGCATCGTCAGCGCCTCTTCGCAGTGGCCGAACCCGAACTCCTCGGCGACGGGAACCCCGAGCCCGCCGAGCCGGTCGGCGCACAGGGCCCGCACCCGTTCGGGGCCGTCGCAGTCCTTCCACGACCCGAGCAGCACCCCGCGCACCCCGTCGAGCCAGCCGGCGCGCAGCAACTGGGTGAGATAGCGGTCCAGACGGTACGTCTCCTCGCCCACGTCCTCCAGGCACAGCAGACCGCCGGCCGCCGAGCGCCGCGCGGACGGGGTGCCGAGGTCGGCGGCGAGCAGGGACAGGCAACCGCCGAGGGTGACTCCCCGGGCTCGCCCGGGGGCCAGGGTCGTACCGCCGGAGACGATGGTGCGGACCGCCTCGGGCTCGAACAGGGTCGCCTTCAGGTGCTCCTGCGCTCGTGCGTTCTTGACGAAGTCGACGCCGGCCGCCATCGGCCCGTGCAGGGTGACCAGGCCCAGGCGGGTGGCGAAGGCCTCGTGCAGGGCGGTGATGTCGCTGAAGCCGACGAACACCTTCGGTCCCGCCGCCCGCATCGCCTCCCAGTCGAGCAGGTCGACCATCCGCTGCACCCCGTAACCGCCCCGGGCGCACAGCACCGCGTCCACCGCCGGGTCGCACCACGCGCGCTGGAGGTCGGCGGCGCGGTCGGCGTCGGCGCCCGCCAGGTAGTCGAAGGTGCCGTGCCGGTCCAGCACGTGAGGGGCCAGCACCGGCTCCAGGTCCCAGCCCCGCAGCACGTCGAGACCGGCCTGGAGCCGTTCCTCGGGCACCGGCCCGCTGGGCGCGACGACGGCCACGCGAGCGCCGGGGGCGAGCCGCGCGGGGCGCAGGAGTTCCTTCATATGCCCAGCTCCAGGGTCGGGATGCCGGCCGGGGCCAGGCCGAACACCTGGGCGTACAGCGACAGCTCCGCCTCCAGGGCCCGCACCATGGTCCCGGCCCGCCGGAACCCGTGTCCCTCGCCCTCGAAGGTCAGATACGCGTGCGGCACTCCCCGTCCCTTGAGCCGGGACAGGAACCGCTCGCACTGCACCGGCGGACAGATCACGTCGTCCAGGCCCTGGAGCAGCAGGAAGGGCGCCGTTATCCGGTCGGCGTGCTCGGCGGGCGAGCGCTCGGCGTACCGTTCGGGCACCTCGGCCAGCGGTCCCACCAGGCTCTCCAGGTACTGCGACTCGAAGTCGTGCGTCTCCCCCGTGCCCCAGCCCGTCAGGTCGAGGATCGGGTAGATGATCGTGCCGCAGGCGTAGACGTCGGTGGCGGCCAGGGAGGCGGCGGCGGTCCAGCCTCCCGCGCTGCCGCCCCGGATCGCGAGCCGCGCACGGTCGGCCGTGCCCTCCTCGGCGAGCGCGAGGGCGACGGCCGCGCAGTCCTCGACGTCGACGACGCCCCACTGCTCACGCAGCCGGTTGCGGTACTCGCGGCCGTACCCGGTCGAGCCGCCGTAGTCGACCTCGGCCACGCCGATGCCCCGCGAGGTGAAGAAGGCGATCTCCAGATCGAGTACGAGCGGGGCCCGGCTGGTGGGGCCGCCGTGCGCCCACACGACGTACGGCGGCAACTCGCCGTCGGGCGCCCGGTACCCGGGGTTGCGGGGCGGGTAGATGTGGGCGTGGACGTCACGGCCGCCGGGTCCGGTGAACGTGCGGATCTGCGGCTCGGGACAGTAGGCGGGGTCGACCGCGTCCTCGTGGGCGGCGCCGATCACCCGGGTGCACCCGGTCTTGGTGTCCAGCTCCACGACCTCGTAGGAGGTGTGCGGACCGGCCCCGACCGCCACCACCCTCCCCCGCCCTCCGGGCGGCAGGGCCCCCGTCTCGCTGAGCTCGCCGGGCACCGCGAGCGTGGCGTCGAACTCGCTCCAGGGGCCCACCGCGTCGACGACCTCGCCGGTCTCCGGGTCGAGTATGCCGAGGGCGGCGGCGCCCCGCCCGTGCAGGACGGCGATCAGCCCGCTGTCCAGCGGCGCGAACCAGCGCTGGCCGACCTTCCACAGCGGACCGCCGAACTCCTCATCGCGGGGGCACAGCGGCCGCGAGCCGCCGCCGTCGGGATCGGCCCGGTACAGGTTCCACCAGCCGCTGCGGTCGCTGACGTACAGCAGCGAACCGTCGGCGGCCCACTCGGCCTGGGGGATGGACTCCTCGGGACCACCGCCGCACGTCCGGCTCTCACCGAAGGTGCCGTCCTCGCCGACCTCGGCCATCACCAGTTCCGTGCCGTCCCACGGCATCCGGGGGTGGTCCCAGGCCAGCCACACCGCGCGCCGCCCGTCGGGCGAGAGGCGGGGGCCGGTCACGAACCGGTGCCGCTCGTCGGTGAGTTCGCGCACCGCGGCGCGGTCCTCGGCCGCCGAGCCGTCCAGCGGCACTGCTGCCAGGACGCGCCGTACGTCGCTGGGCCCGTCACCGGTGAACTCCTCCAGCACGCACCAGACTTCGTCCCGGTCCGGAACCAGCTGCGGATCGGCCCAGCGCAATCCGCCGCCGACCGGCGAGACGGGCGTGAGCGGTCGCGGCTCGCCGCCGGGCTCGTACCGGTAGAGCCGCTGGTCGGCGAAGTTCACGAACACCACCAGCGGCGCGCCGTCCCGCACGGTCCCGGCCCAGGGCCGGCCGCCGTACTCGATGACCCGGCTGCGCACGTTCCACGGCGCGGGCAGGACGGATTCCTCGGTACCGCCCGCCCGTCGCCCGCCACCACCCTTCCGGGGAGGGGCTTCGCCCCGCACCTCCTCGTTGCGCCGCCGCACCAGCGTCCGCCGGCCGCCCTCGGTGGGCCGTGGCTCGGTCCACCACACCTCGTCGCCGACGAAGCCCACGAACTCCGGTCTGCCGTCGTGCGCGGCGGCGAGGGCCGCGTCGATCGGCGACGGCCAGGAACCGTACGGCAGGGTCTGCACGTTCTCCCCCATGTGATCAGGCGGTCCGCAGGAAGCGGTCCAGGACACGGACACCGAAGTGCAACGCCTCGACGGGGACCCGTTCGTCCACGCCGTGGAAGAGGGCGTTGTAGTCGAAGCCCTCCGGCAGCTTCAGCGGCGAGAAGCCGTAACCGGTGATGCCGAGCCGCGAGAACTGCTTGGCGTCGGTGCCTCCCGCCATGCAGAACGGCACCACGTGTCCCTCGGGCGCGAACTCCTCCACCGCGGCGCGCATCGCCCGGAAGGTCGAGGAGTCGACCGGCGCCTGGAGTGCCACCTCCCGGTGGTGGAACTCCCAGTCCACGTCCGGGCCGGTCAGCTGGTCGAGGGTGGCGCGGAACTCCTCTTCGCCCCCGGGCAGGTATCGTCCGTCGACATGGGCGACGGCCTCCCCCGGGATGACGTTGATCTTGTATCCGGCTTCGAACATGGTGGGGTTGGCGCTGTCTCGCAGGGTGGCCTCGACGAGCCGGGCGGCCGGGCCGAGCTTGTCCAGCAGCGCGTCCACGTTCCGCAGGTCGGCGTCCACGCCGTACAGGGCGGCGAGTTCGGTGAGGGCCGCCCGGACGGTCGGGGTGAGGCGCAGCGGCCACTCGTGGGCGCCGATCCGGGCGACGGCGGCGGCGAGCCGGGTCACCGCGTTCTCCTTGTTCACCTTGGATCCGTGGCCCGCCCGGCCGCGCGCGGTCAACTTCAGCCAGGCGGTGCCTCGCTCTCCGGCCGCGATGGGGTAGATCTGCCGTCCGGCGCCGTCGTGGAAGGTGTAGGCCCCGGACTCGCTGACGCCCTCGGTGCAGCCCTCGAACAACTCCGGGTGCTCGTCGGCCAGGAAGCCGGAGCCGTCCTCGGCGCTGGCCTCCTCGTCCGCCGTGAACGCGATCACCACGTCGCGGCGCGGCCGCACGCCCAGCCGGGCCCAGCCACGGACCACGGCGAGGATCATCGCGTCCATGTTCTTCATGTCGACCGCGCCCCGGCCCCACACGACGCCGTCGCGGATCTCGCCGGAGAACGGGTGCACGCTCCAGTCCGCGGCCTGTGCGGGCACCACGTCCAGGTGGCCGTGGACGAGCAGTGCGGGCGCCGACGGGTCGGTGCCCTCCACCCGGGCGACCACATTGGTCCGGCCCGGGGTGCGCTCCAGCAGCAGCGGTTCCAGGCCGGCTCCGGAAAGCTGTTCGGCGGCGTACTCGGCGGCCGGGCGCTCCCGGCAGTCGCCGCCGCCCCGGTTGGTGGTGTCGATGCGGATCAGGTCGGACGTGAAACGGACGACCTCGTCCAGCGCGAGCGTGTCAGCCATACTGCTCCTCCACCGCGGACGAGACGATCGTCGTGACCGCCTTGAAGGTCCGGATTCCCTCGTACATGGTGTCGCTGGTGTACGCGACCTTGCGCTCGCCGGCGCGGGCCACGCCGGGGACGACGGTGGCGGCCATGGCCAGGTGCTCGGCGTCGAACTCCAGGGCGATCGTGAACGGTCCGCCGCTCACCGGCTCCTGGCGCACCGCCAGCGAGGTCGCCTCCTTGGCCGCCGCGCGGATGTCGGCGGCGGTCCGGGCCGGCGTACGGCACACGGCCGCGTACCGCGACACGTGGTCCTTCACCGCGACCTTCCGCGCCTCGGGTGCGTACCCGAGCGCGTCCTCGCAGGCCACGTCGTCGCCCGTGACCAGGACGACCGGCACACCGTACTCGGCGACCACATGGGCGTTGAGCAGGCCCTCGCTGGCCCGTACGTCGTTCAGCCACACCCCGGTGATGGAGTTGGCGAGGTAGGTGTGGGCGAGCACACCCTCCATGCCGGCCCCCGCGTGGTAGCCGACGAAGGCGACCCCGTCCACGTCGCCGTGCTGCACGCCCTCCACCATGGACAGCGACTTGTGCCGCCCGGTGAGCATCTGGGCTCGCTCGTCCAGCCGTTCGAGCAGCAGATTGCGCATGGACCAGTGAGCCTCGTTGATGACGACCTCGTCGGCGCCGCCGTCGAAGAATCCCAGCACGGCTGCGTTGACATCGGAGGTGAACATCGATCGGCACCGCTCCCACTGCGGTGTGCCCGGCAGCACGTCGGCGGGCCAGGTCACCCCGGTGGCGCCTTCCATGTCGGCGCTGATGAGGATCTTCATGGCTCGACCGTACGCGCTGCCCGGCCGCCTCGGCCAGAGCTGTGGACAACTGTCGGTGGTCCGGACCACTGAAGACCCTCGTACGGTCTACGACCAGCCATTTCTCCGGAAACGGCCGGTCGTGGAACGGCGGGCTCCGCCGCCGGACGCGGCCGGTCCGCGCCCACCGGCCAACGGCCGGTCCCACAAGCCGATCCGATGTGCCGATCCGGTCCCGCGGTGCGGCTAGGCGGCCTGCTGGGAAGCGGCCGCGGCGGGGCGCAGGTCGGCCAGGGTGAGCCGGTGCGCGGGCGGGCCGGGCAGGACGACACGGCGGGTGGTGTGCAGGTCGGCTCCCACGGCGAGCAGTTCGCCCGGCTTCAAGAGACGCCAGCCGGGGTTGTCGTCCATGCGTTCGCTGGCGACCACCACGGCGGGACGGTCGGCCAGACGGGCGGAGTGCACCCGCAGGCGACCGTGACTGCCGCTGTGGTCCAGGTGCCGCGTGCCGCACGGGCCGCCGGCCGGGCGCTCGAGGACGTACAGCTCGTGCGTGTCGGGGTAGCGCAGCGCCCACAGCCGGTCGGGGGTGACGAGGACGAGGTTGAGGGCGTAGACGGGCAGGTTCCGGGCGATCCAGCGGGTGGCGTGCTCGATGCCGGCGGCGACGTCGCCGCCGTGGCGCCGGACCTCCCGGGTGATGAGGGCGAAGAGCCGCTCGGAGTCGGTGTCCCCGCGGACCAGGGCCCGGTCCTCGCCCAGGTGGTCGTCGAGCCGGTCGAGGCCCTCGACGACCCCGTTGTGCGCGAACAGCCGCCCGTCCTGCTCGAAGGGGTGGGTGTTGCGGGCGTCCAGGCTGCCGGTGGAGGCGTAGCGCACATGGGCGAGGAAGGTGGCGGACTCCACCTGACGGGCGTCCTCGGCGAAGGCGCGGTCCGCGTAGGCCGCGATCGGGGCCTTGTCCACGTGCGGGGTACCGTCGGCGGAGAAGTAGCCGAGACCGGTGCCGTCGGGATCGCGGTGGCTCTGCCGGCTGAGGCTGTCGGGGGCGTCGAGGAGCCAGAACGTGGCGTGCGTGCGCAGCGGGGCGCTGCTGAGGCCGAAGAGGCGGCACATCGGGTCCCTCCTCGGTCAGTGGCGTTCCGGGTGGCCTACGTGCTTCGTCTCCGCGCCGTGTGTGAAGCAGTTGGTGTCGTCGGCGCTGCGGTGCGGCTCGGGCTGCTTCTCCAGCCGGGTCAGGACGCGGCGCAGGTCCTGAAGGAGCAGGTCGGCCAGGTCGTGGCTGAAGCCGTTGCGGATCACGACGCGCAGCACCGCGAGGTCGGTGCGGTCCTTCGGGAAGGTGTACGCGGGCACGAGCCAGCCGCGTTCCCGCAGGGCGGCGGAGACGTCGAAGACGCTGAAGCTGCCGATGCCCTCGCGCACCCGGAAGGCGAAGACGGGAAGCTCGTCGCCGTGGGTGATCAGTTCGAACGGGCCGAGTGCCGCGATCTCGGTTGCCAGCCGGGTGGCGACGTCGCGGGAGGTCTGCTGAACGCGCCGGTAGCCGTCGAAGCCCAGCCGCAGGAAGTTGTAGTACTGGGCGACGACCTGCGCGCCCGGCCGGGAGAAGTTCAGCGCGAAGGTCGGCATGTCGCCGCCGAGGTAGTTGACGTGGAAGACCAGGTCGTCGGGGAGGGAGTCCCGGTCCCGCCACAGGGCCCAGCCGACGCCGGGCATGACCAGGCCGTACTTGTGGCCGGAGGTGTTGATGGAGGCCACCCTCGGCAGCCGGAAGTCCCACACCAGGTCCGGATCGAGGAAGGGGGCGATCATCCCTCCGGACGCGGCGTCGACATGGACGGGGATGTCCAGTCCGGTGCGGGTCTGAAGGTCGTCCAGGGCGGCCGCGATGCCGGCGACCGGTTCGTAGCTGCCGTCGAAGGTGGAGCCCAGCACGGCGACGACCCCGATGGTGTTCTCGTCGCACAGCTCGACGGCCTTCTCGGGGCTGAGGTGGTACCGGTCCCCCTCCATCGGCACATAGCGCGGCTCGACCTCGAAGTAGTCGGCGAACTTGTCCCAGCAGATCTGCACGTTGATGCCCATGACCAGATTGGGCCGGTCGGTGGGCCGGCCCTCGGCTCGGCGGCGGTGCCGCCAGCGCCGCTTGAGGGCCAGTCCGCCGAGCATCGCCGCCTCGCTCGATCCGGTCGTCGAGCACCCGATCGCGTGCCGCGGGTCCTCGGCGTGCCACAGCCGGGCGAGCATGTGGACGCACCGCAGTTCGAGCTCCGCGGTCTGCGGATACTCGTCCTTGTCGATCATGTTCTTGTGGGCGCACTCGGCCATCAGCCGCAGGGCCTGGGGTTCGGCCCAGGTGGAGACGAACGTCGCCAGGTTCTGGCGGGCGTTGCCGTCGAGCATCAGCTCGTCGTGCACCACCTGGTAGGCGGTGTCGGGGTCCATCTGCTCCTGTGGCAGCTCGTAGCGCGGCACCCGCAGGGGTTCCCGGCTGAAGAGGGGATTGACCGCCAGTTCCCGGCTCTCGCCGCGGTGGTCAGGGGAATGCCTCACGGTCATGCGCTCCGTCCTCCATGCGTCGTCGGTGTCGCCGTTGGATCTTCGCGTGGGTGAGTGCCCGGACCGTCCCGGGCGGCCCGCCGCCGGCGTTCGGCCGACGGCGGGCGGGCCGGGACCTGTGACCGAGGCCCGTCTCCCGGACCCAGCGGCCGGGGCCGGCGCCCGGGTCAGCGCTCCAGGAAGTCGAAGAGCTCTTCCCATCGGTCGGTGATCGTCTCCGGGTCGAACCGCCGTGCGCTGCGCAGCGCCTGCTCGCCCATGGCGTCGCGCAGCTGTTCGTCGGACATCAACCGGACCAGGTGCCGGGCGAGTTCGAAGGTGTTGCCGGGCCGGGCCAGCAGCCCGTCCTCCTCGTGGCGGACGATCTCGCGCACACCGGGCGCGCAGTCGAACGCCACGCAGGGCACGCCGCAGGCCATCGCCTCGAGCAGCACCAGCGGGAAGCCCTCACCGCGTGAGGACTGCACGAACACGGAGGAGGCGCACAGCGCCCCGGGCACGTCGTCGGTCTGCCCGGCGAAGTCCACCGAGTCCTCCAGCCCGAGGTCCGCGCACCGCTGCCGCAGCTCCGCCTCCGCCTCTCCCGTGCCGTAGATGCGCAGGGTCCAGCCGGGCTGCCGCTGCACGGCCTCGGCCCAGGCGTCCAGGAGCAGGTCGACGCCCTTCTCGTGGGAGAGCCGGCCGACGCTCGCGACCACCTTCTCGGTGCGCTGCGAGGGCGTGTCGGGCACGATCGGCAGCGGGTTCGGCAGGAACCCGAGGTTGTTCAGTCCCTCGCCGACCCATCGGTCGGCGTCCTCCTGAGTGAGCGCCAGCAGCCGGTCGACGTCCTTGAAGTACTTCTTCACCCGTGCGAACCGGGCGCTCTTGCGGCACGTCTCGAAGGACTCGTGGGTCATGCCGATGACACGGTGCCCGGTGGTGTCCGCGAGCGCCACCCACTCCATCGCCCACACCTGTGTGACGATGATCATCGCGCCGGGCCGGGCGGCGTGGAACAGCGTCGTGAGCCGGGCGGCGGCGGTGCGCATATGGGCCTCGTGCCGGCGTACGGCCGGGTCGGCGGGGCCCAGCAGGCGGCGCGCCCGCGGACGGCCGGGCGGCCGGCGGACGTACAGCGTCTCGGTCCGGAACGGGGGCTCGCCGAGGTCCATCGGATGGTGGGCGGGGGCGATGCCGATGACGGTGACCCGGTGGCCCCGGTCGGCCAGCAACCGGGCCATCTGGGTCTGCCAGCGGCCCACGCCGCCGAGTTCGTCGACCTCGTTGGCCACGAAGAAGATGTCGCGCTGGGTCATCGGGCCTCTCCCGCGGGGCCGAAGAAACGGTCCACGATCTGTGCCGCGGCGTCGCCGCGGTCGTACTCACCGTACTTGTCCACGAACTCCTTCAGCCGCGCCTCGTGGGCCGCGCCCACGGCGCTCAGGTCGCCGAGCACGTCGAAGAGTTCCTCGGCGGTGCGCGGGACGGGGCCCGGCGCCTCGGCGAGCAGGTCGAAGTAGGTGCCCCGGCTGTCCTGGGCGTACTCCTCCCAGTCGTGTGCGTAGAACACGATGGGCCGCTGGAGCAGGGCGTAGTCGAACATCACGGAGGAGTAGTCGGTGATCAGGGCGTCGGCGAGCAGCATCAGCGGGGTGATGTCCGGCTCCGCGCTGACGTCGATCACGCGTCCGGCCACCGACGGGGGCAGGGTGAGCCGGTTGAGGTAGTGCGCCCGCACGAGCAGGGTGCAGTCGTCACCGAAACGGGCGGCGAAGTCCTCGATGTCGAACGGGAACTCGAAGTCCTTCACCCGGCCGTCGGAACGGGCGCGGAACGTGGGCGCGTACAGCAGGACCCGCCGGCCGGCGTCGATGCCGAGGCGTTCGGCGAGCCGGCGCGCCTCGGGGGCGGGCGCGGCACCCTGCCGGGCCCGCACCAGGGCGTCGTTGCGCGGGTAGCCGGTGCGCAGCAGCTTGCCCTCGGGGATGCGGTAGGCGCGGGCCAGGGTGCGTACGTCGTGCTCGCTGCGCACCACGAAGTGGTCGAAGCGGTCCAGGGCCTGCTGGTAGGCGCGCTGCTCCGGCTCGGACAGCATCTTCAGGCCGGGCTCGTCGAAGCCCATCCGCTTCAGCGCGGAGCCGTGCCAGGTCTGGATGTACGTCGTCTCCGGGCGCTTGGTCAGGCGTAGCGGGTAGCCCTGGTTGTCGATCCAGTACTCGGCCTGGGCGAGCGCCTTGAGGTATCCCCACGACCAGCGGCGCACCAGCTGCGCGTCCTTCGGGAAGCCCCGGGGGCGCTCGCCGGCGTAGGACCAGATCGGGGTGATCGGCGTGCCGCGGCGCCGCAGTTCCTCGTAGATCGCGCGCGGGCTGTCGCTGTACTGCTTGCCGAGGTGGCTCTCGAAGACGACGGTGCCCTTGCGAACCGGCAGTCTGGTCAGCATCCGCTCGTAGACCTGGAGTTTGCGGGTGCCGGAGTTCAGGTCACTGCGCAGGGCCCGCAGTTTGCGGTAGGCGCCCTTGGCGGCCCGGGCGGGGCGGCCGTGCAGATTGCGTTCCACGGCGGCGCGCCCGGTGCGGGCGAGCCGGCCGTGCTGGGTGAGCCGGAAGGCCAGATGGCCCTTGGCGGACACCTGGGCCTCCAGACGGTCCGCCATCAGGCGGGTGAGCCGCGGCCGGACGGGGACGTGCTCGGCGTGCTCCAGGTCGACGGCGCCGACGGTGAGCCGGCTGGTGGTCCGCCTGCCGTCGACGGTGAGGTGCAGCCGCACGTCCCAGACGTCGTCGACGATGCCGAGCGGCCTGAGCCGCCGGGCCAGCGGCACCTCGGCCCGCCAGGCGATCGTGTCGCCCTGGTGGCGCGGGGCGGCCACCGGGAACGTGAAGGTCTGAAGGCTGCGGCGGCGGGCTCGGAACTCCAGCTCGGCGCCGAGCCTCGCGTCCGCGGGGATGGTGTGCAGCGGGTTGACGACCTCGCCGGCGAGCACCACCTCGCCGTCGCGCGCGACGTACTCGGTGAGCCGGTTGCGCAGGTACATCTGGTGGAGCTGCTTGGCGTGGTAACCGAGCGCGGTGACGTCCAGGACGGAGCGCATCTCCTCGTCGTCCAGGTAGCGGTCGGTCCAGTAGACGCGACCGTCCCGCTCGGTCAGCGGTGCGGAGATCTTGCTGCGGTTCAGCAGCGTGTCGATGGCCGGCATCAGGTCGGTCCAGTCCTCGCGCAGCAGCAGCTGGGCGCAGATGGCGTGGACGCGGTCGAGCTCGGCGTAGGCCGCCTCGGGGAAGTCGTGGACGTAGCCGCGGGCCAGCTCGGCGAAGCGGTGTCGGTAGTCGTCGTCGAGGAAGGGCAGTTCCCGCAGGTACAGCACCAGGTCGTGCTTGAGGAACTTGATGTCCTTGCGCAGCTTCAGCTCGTCCTGGCCCTGGCGCTTCAGGATGGCGTCGATACGGCGGTGGATCTCCACCCGGTCGGCGAAGTTGCTGATCTCGTTGCGCCGGTTGCTGATGGACTTCACGGCGGTCTTCTGGACCACGTTCCAGAAGTAGACCGTGTTGGGGATGAGCGTGATCCGGCGCGCGGCCAGGTAGGCCTGGGCCGAGAAGAGCAGGTCCTCGTAGTGGATGCCGCGCGGGAAGGCGAGGTCGTTGCCGAGGAGGAAGTCGCGCCGGTAGCACTTGTTCGTCGACAGGGTGTCGAAGACGAACAGGTCCGGCAGTTCGGCGACGGAGTCGAGGGTGCGGGTCTCGCGGTACAGCCAGGGGTACCACTGGACCCGCTTGTCGTGCCGGCTGTCGGTGTGGACCCGGACACACAGGGCGGAGACGAGGTCGGCGTCGGTGCGGTCGGCGGCCTCGACCATGTTGCGGCACGCGTTGCGCTCCAGCGTGTCGTCGCTGTCCAGGAACATCACGTACCGGCCGCGGGCCACCTTCACGCCCTGGTTGCGCGGCTCTCCGCAGCCGCCGCTGTTCTCCGGCAGCCGGATGGCGCGGACCTTGCCGGGGTGAGCCGCGGCGAGCGCCTGCGCGACCTCGTAGGAGCCGTCCGTCGAGCAGTCGTCGGCGATGATCACCTCGACATTGCGCAATGTTTGCTCGAGAACGGAACCCACGGCCGTCGGAAGTCTCTCTTCGTCGTTGTAGACGATGACGACAACACTGACGTCCGGATCGGGCGCGACGGTCGACACGGCCACCTCTCGTCTCTGTTCCGTTCGGCGTACGGCGGGAGTGGACGTAACCCTACAGGCTGTAGGGGACGGCCCGATCACCACCCCCGCCAAACTACGTCAATGCGACAATACGCCGCCTCACAGACACGCAGACCGCCCGCCGGCGGGCATCCCTCACCGGGTCCGGCCGGCCACGTGCCACGTCGAGGGCAGGTCGATGCGGTGGCCGTCGGGTGTGAACTCTGCGGTGACAAGCGGAAGTTCGCCGGGATCGAGAAGAGCGGGGCCGGCGGCCCGATCAGTCCTCGTGGCCGAGCTGAAGGTCTCGTTCCGTGCGGCCACCGCCCGCCACCTGGAGCACCGTGGCGACCGGTGGGTAGCCGGCCGCGATCACGGTGTACTCGCCGGAGGACAGATCCACGAAGCGGAACGTTCCGTCCGGTCCCGTGGTGAGCGTGTCGACGACATTGCCGGCCGCGTCGAGCAGGGTGACACGCGCGTCCTCCACGGGCCGCCCGCCACCGGCTCGCACCGTGCCGCGCAGCACGGCGCCGCCCGCCAGTTCCACGTCCTGGCGGGTCTCCCGCGAGGCCCGCACGCTCACGGGGAGTGCGGTCGGGCGGAAGGCGGGGGCGCTGGCGGCCAGGGTGTACTCCCCGGCGACCAGCTCGGTGATGACGTAGCCGCCCTCGCGTCCGCTGCGGGTGCTCGCGACGACCTCGCCGTGCACGTTGGTCAGGGTGACGGCGGCGTCCCGCACCGGGGTGCCGTCCGCGGTGCACACCGTCCCCGCCAGACGGCCGGCACCGCCGAGGACGACGTCGAGTTCGACGGGCCGCTCGCCGACGGTCACGGAGACCGCCTGCGGCTGGTGTCCCCCGGCGGCGGCGATCAGGACGTACGACCCGGGGCCCGGCGTGGACAGCGCGTACCGCCCGTCCTCGCCGCTCGCGCCGCGCCCGATCTGACGGCCGCCGACGTCGATGAGGGTGAGCGCCGCGCGGGGCACGACGGTGCCGTCCGCGTGCTGCACCGTGCCGCAGACGGGGATGCCGGCGGGGTACGGGGAACGTGCCTGTGGCACGCCCGGGGCCGAGGCGCCGGTGGCCGGCGCGGCGGGCTCCGTGCCGTGGACGGGCGCGGCCTCGTAGCCGGGTGCGGCCTCGTAGGGTGCGGCGGGGGTGTTGTGGGACACCAGCGGTTTCTCCTTGAGCAAGAAGGCGATGAGCAGACCGAGCACCAGGACCGGCACGAGGTAGAGGAAGATGCGCGGCATGGCGTCGGCGTAGGCCTGGACGTAGGCGTCGCGCAGGGCCGGCGGCAGTGTGTGCACCACCTGAGGGGTGACCGACTCCGGGTCGGGCAGGCCGGCGCCCGCGCGTGCGGGAAGGCGGTCGTGCAGGGCGTCGGCGAGCCGGTCGGCGAACAGGGTGCCGAAGACGGCGGCGCCGACGCTGCCGCCGATCTGCCGGAAGTAGTTGTTGGCGCTGGTCGCCGTGCCGAGGTCGGCGGGGCGCACGGAGTTCTGCACGGCGAGCACCAGGACCGGCATGACCAGGCCGATGCCGGCGCCGAGCACGGCCATCCAGACGCTGTACTCCAGCCGGCTGGTGCCGATCTCCAGACGGGACAGCAGCCACATGCCGACGGCGGACAGGGCGCAGCCGAGGACCGGGTAGATCCGGTAGCGGCCCGTGTGGCTGATGAGCTGCCCGGAGAGGATCGACGCCCCCACGACGCCGCCCATCATGGGCAGCATCAGCAGTCCGGACTCGGTGGCCGAGGCGCCGTCGGCCATCTGGAGGAAGGTCGGAAGGTAGCTGGCCGCACCGAACAGCGCCACGCCGACGACGAGCCCGACCAGGCCGCTGACGTTGAAGACGGAGTCGCGGAACAGGCGCAGCGGGATGAGGGGCTCGGCGGCGAAGTGCTCGGCGACGACGAAGAGAACGGCGGCCGCGGCGGCTCCGGCGCCGAGGCCGATGATGACGTGCGACCCCCAGGCGTACTCGGTGCCGCCCCAACTGGTCAGCAGCACCAGACAGGTGGAGGCGGCGGCGAGCAGCAGGGTGCCCGGCACGTCGAAGCGGGCCCTGACCCGGGTTCTGGGCAGTTTCAGGACGACCGCGACGACAGCGAACGTGACCAGGCCGAAGGGCACGTTGATGTAGAAGCACCAGCGCCAGGACAGGTGGTCGGTGAAGTACCCGCCGAGCAGCGGCCCGGCGACGGAGGCGAGGCCGAAGGCCGCGCCGATGAGTCCCATGAACCGGCCGCGCTCGCGGGGCGGCACGATGTCCGCGATGATGGCCTGCACGCCGATCATCAGTCCGCCGGCGCCGATTCCCTGCACGGCCCGGAAGGCGATCATCTGGTCCATGGTCTCGGCCCGGCCGGCCAGCGCCGAGCCGACGACGAAGACGCCGATGGCGAACTGGAACACGCTCTTGCGGCCGATGAGGTCGCCCAGTTTGCCGTAGACGGGCAGCCCGACGGTGGCCGTGAGCAGGTACGCGGTGATCGCCCAGGACATCTTGTCCAGGCCGTGCAGCTCACCGACGATCTTGGGCAGCGCGGTGGCCACGATCATCTGGTCGAGCGCGGCGAGCAGCAGCGCGAGCATCAGGCCGAGGAAGACCAGCCGCACCCGGCGGCGACCGAGCAGGGGGGCGGCGTCCGGCTCCGCGGCCGTCGGGGGTGCGGCCGGCGCCGCCGCGGCGGTGTCCGGGGGCGGCGGCACGACCGGTTCGTCCTGCACCAGAGTGATCCCGCCCACGCGCCTCTCCCTCGTCGCCGTACCGCGCCATGTCCACGCGTAACGCGACAACTACGCACAAGCGCGACGAGTTACGGCGTTGGGCAAGGCTGTGGGGAGATCACTCGAACCGGTGAGAGGCCAACAGGGCCCGCCGAGAGGTGAGTTGTGACCCCCGATCTACTTCTCGACCTCGGCGGCGAGCTTGCCGAGCAGGGCGTCGTAGATCCGGGCGAGGCCCTTCGGTGCGAACGTCTTCTCGAAGAAGCCGCCGATGCCGCCGGCGCCCTTCCAGGTGGTGGTGACGACGACCCGGGAGCGGCCCTCGCCGGCCGGGGTGACCCGCCAGGTGGTGACCATGGAGGAGTTCCGGTCCTTCTCGACGAGCTCGCCGTCGGTGGGCTCGCTCACCTCCATGAGGCAGTCACGGATCCGCTTGCTGGTGGCCTGGAGCTTCCAGTGGACGAGGGTGCCCTCGCCGTCCCCGCCCTCGCGCACCTCGTACTCGCTGAAGTGCTCGGGCAGCAGCCGTTCACGGGTGCCGCTGTAGTCGGCGAGGGCGTCGAACACCTTCTCCGCGTCCGCCGCGACGACCCGCTCCGTAGTGGCCTCGACCTGCGCCATGGGGTTCCTCCAGGACATCCGTTCTCGGGGTTGGCACACAGCCAACCACCCCTGTGCCGGGACCCCAAATCGGGGTCCGGCAAGTGATCGGATCCGGCGACCCGGGCGATCAGGAACGGCGGCGGAGCGATCGTCCGCACGATCAAGGGAACACATGTTCTATTCTGCTTCCCAGTGCCACCGAACAAGGGAGGCGTGATGCGCTGGGACAACCTCACAGCGGACTCCGGGGGCTCCGGAGCCCTTGAACACAGCCGGGCCGACGCCGCGCTCTTCGGCGCGGACGCGGTCACCACCCGCACCTTCGACACGCCCGAGTTCCGCGGGATCACCTTCCACGAGATCCGGGCCCGCTCGATCATCAACCGCGTGCCGGGCGCCTCCCGCATGCCGTTCGAGTGGACCGTCAACCCCTACCGGGGCTGCACGCACGCGTGCGTGTACTGCTTCGCGCGCAAGACGCACAGCTATCTGGACCTGGACACCGGGCTCGGCTTCGACTCCCAGATCGTGGTCAAGGTGAACGCGCCGGAGCTGCTGCGCCGCCAGCTGGCCTCGCGCCGCTGGCAGGGGGAGCACATCGCGATGGGCACCAACGTCGACTGCTACCAGCGGGCCGAGGGCCGCTACCGTCTGATGCCGGGCATCCTGACCGCCCTGCGCGACCAGGCGAACCCGTTCTCGATCCTGACCAAGGGCACGCTCATCCTGCGCGACCTGGACCTGCTGACGCAGGCGGCCGAGGTCACCGAGGTGGGCATCTCCGTCTCCGTCGGCTTCACCGACCCCGAGCTGTGGCGCACCGTGGAACCGGGGACGCCCGCGCCGGAACGCCGCCTGGACGTCGTCCGCACCCTGGGCGAGCACGGCATCGGCTGCGGGGTGCTGATGGCCCCGGTGATCCCGTTCCTGAGCGACCACCCGGCCCAGCTGCGGGCGACGGTACGCGCGATCGCGGCGGCCGGGGCCACCTCGGTCACCCCGCTCACGCTGCATCTGCGGCCCGGCGCCCGCGAGTGGTTCATGGCGTGGCTCGGCCGGCACCACCCGCATCTGGTGCGCCGCTACGAGCGCCTGTACGCCGAGGGCGCCTACGCCCCGAAGTGGTACCAGCGCCGGATCACCCGTCAGGTCCACGACCTGGCTCAGGAGTACGGCATCGGGCCCACGCGCGCGGGCATGCCGCGGCGTATCCGCCCGGCGGAGCCGGACACCGCCGCACCGCATCCGTCCTCGGCGCCCGAGCCGGTCCAACTCACGCTTCTCTGAGGTCGTTCGAGCGCATCGCACGGCCCGATCGGGTCAACAATCGCAGGAACGCGTTCTTACCGCGGAGCTTTCCGGGACGATCGGCGAGGACCGCCGGACCAGCGGTCCGCAGCCTCTCCGTCCTGGGAGGACGCATGAGAAAACGCGTCGCCGCACTGTTCGGCGCCGCCGCCGTCGTCGCCGGTTCCGTCACGGCCGTCCCCGCCGACGCGAGCCCGTCGCACCCCGCGGCCGCCGTCCGGGCCTCCGCGGTCGACTGGAGGAAGTGCGGCACCACCGCCCATCCGACGCTGCAGTGCGGATCCCTGAAGGTGCCGCTGGACCACCGGCATCCGTCCGGGCGGCAGATCACCCTGGCGCTGTCCCGCGTTCCGCACACCGCGAAGACCTACCAGGGGCCCCTGCTGGTCAACCCGGGCGGCCCCGGCGCCAGCGGACTCTCGCTCGCCTCCTTCGTGGCCTCCTCGCTGCCCAAGGCCATCGCGGCGCAGTACGACGTCATCGGTTTCGACCCGCGCGGCGTGGGAGCCTCCGAACCGGCCCTCACATGCGCGCCGGACTACTTCAAGCCGGTGCGCCCGGACTCGGTACCGAGGACCCCCGCGCTGGAGAAGGCCAACCTCGCGCGCGTCCGGTCCTACGCGGCCGCCTGCGGCCGGAAGTACGCGAGCCTGCTGCCGTACATCGACACCGTCGATGCGGCCAGGGACATGGACTCGATCCGCCGGGCCCTCGGCGCACGGAGGATCAACTACTTCGGCTACTCCTACGGCACCTATCTCGGCACGGTGTACGCCAAGCTCTTCCCCGAGCGGGTGCGCCGTCTGGTCCTGGACTCCGTCGTCGACCCGGCCGGGGTCTGGTACGACGACAACCTCCAGCAGGACCATGCCTTCGACGACCGCCACCGCGCTCTCATGGCCTGGATCGCCGAGTACGACTCGACGTACCGGCTGGGCAGGGATCCGGCGGTGGTCGAGGCCAAGTGGTACCGGATGCGGGCGGCGCTCGCCCGGCACCCCGCGGACGGCAAGGTCGGCGCCTCCGAACTGGAGGACACCTTCATCCCGGGCGGCTACTACAACGGCTACTGGCCCGCCCTCGCCCGGGCGTTCGCGGCGTACGTCAACGAGGGGAAGACCGAACCGCTCGTACAGGCCTACGCCGACCACGGCGCCGTGGACGCCGCGGGCGCCAACGGCTACAGCGTCTACACCTCGGTGCAGTGCCGTGACGCCTCCTGGCCCCACGACTGGAAGCGGTGGCGCGCGGACAACTGGGCGGTGTACGGCAAGTCGCCGTTCATGACCTGGAACAACGCCTGGTACAACGCGCCGTGCGCGTTCTGGCCGACCGCGCCCCGGCGTCCGATGGACGTCGCCAACGACAAGCTGCCGCCGGTGTTGTTGTTCCAGGCGACCGACGACGCGGCGACCCCCTACGAGGGCGGGGTGAGGGTCCATCACCTCCTCGCCCGTTCCTCCCTGGTGGTCGAGCGGGGTGGCGGCAACCACGGCATCACGCTGAGCGGGAACGGCTGCCTGGACGGGTACCTGACGCGGTATCTGACGGACGGCACGGTGCCGCGCGGCCGGGCCGGCGCGGCCGACGCGGTGTGCGAGAAGCTGCCCGATCCCAAGCCGCAGCGCACGAAGGCGTCGGCAATCCCCTCCTCGTCCGGCGCGTCGCGGGGTGCGACGCTGCACGGGCTGGTGGGCTTCCGCGGCTGATCCGGCAGTCGGGGGCGGGGCCGTGCCCCGGTCGCCGGATGGGTGGTCCACCATGGGGCCATGACCGAACCGACCCTGATCCCCGCCCCCGAAGGGGTCGCCCCCGCCGCGCAGTACACCCGTGTCGTCATGGGCACCGGCCGCTTCGTCGCGGGCTCCGGCCGGCTTGCGCCGGACGAGGACGGCAGGCGCCGCTGCCTCGCCGCCGCCGGTGCGGGCTTCCACGACGTCGTCGAACTCACCTACGTCGTCACGGACATGAGCCACATGCCTGCCGTCCGCGAGGCCCGCGCCGCCCCCATACCGGACGACCGCCTGCCCGCCTCCTCGGCGGTCCAGGTGGCCGCCCTGTGGCCCGCCCGGAGTTCCTGATGGAGAGCGAGGCGTTCGCGGTGGTGGGCGAGTGAGCCGGCCCCGGGTACGGACCATGACGCTCGCGGACTGCGACCGGGTCGCCGAGATCCGCGTACGCGGCTGGCAGTGCGCCTACCAGGGCCTGATGCCGCAGCCGTACCTGGACGCGCTCAGCGTGGAGCGCGACGCCGAGCGCCGCCGCACCCTCTTCGCGCGGGGCGACCGTGCCGTGGTGAACCTGGTCGCGGAGAGCGAGGACGGCACCGTCGTGGGCTGGGCGTGTCACGGACCGTACCGGGACGGCGAGACCCGCACGGCGGAGGCCGAGCTGTACGCCATCTACGTGGACCCCGGGCGGTGCGGCGGCGGCATCGGGCGGGCACTGCTGTCGGAGGCGGTGCGGCAGTGCGGGGCCGCGGGGCGCGGGCGGATGCTCCTGTGGGTGCTCAAGGAGAACGCCGGCGCCCGGCGCTTCTACGAGCGGGCCGGGTTCCGCCCGGACGGCGCCGAGGAGCCCTTCGAGGCGGGCGGAATCCTGGTGCCGGAGGTGCGGTACGCCCGGGATCTGCCGGGATAGGCGGTCAGCGCTGCTTCGGGATCCTGGCCAGCGCCCGTACCGCGGCCTCGGCGAGGGCCGGATGGGCCAGGGCCTCGCCGAGCACGGGACGGGCCCGTGCGTCGCCGAGCGCGCCGAGCCCTTCGACGCAGGCGAGGGCCACCCGGCGGTAGGGGTCGTGCGGGCGCAGCCGGCGTTCCAGGGTGGTGATCAGCGCGGGGACGGACTCGGGGGCGCGCAGTTCCACCAGCAGGCGCACGGGGTGCAGCGCGTAGGCGACGCGCAGTTCGTTGGTGGCCAGGGCCGCCGCCGCCCGGGCGGTGCGGGGATCGCCGAGGCGGGCCAGGGCACGGGCGGCGTCGGCGCAGCGCTGGGCCTCACGGTGGTTCAGGAGCAGGACCAGGGACTCGAAGGCCCTGCGGTCGCCCGCCAGCCCCAGCCGGAAGGCCGCCAGCTCCCTGGCCCACAGCGGCTGCCCGGGAGCCGTGAGGACCTCGGCCAGTTCCTCCGGATCGTCGGTGGCCTCCAGCCGCCGGTACGCCGCCGTGCCGCCGGACTCCTGCCGTAAGCGCTCCGTGAGCGATCGCAACTCTTCGTCCACGGAACCCACCCTAAGGGCTGTCCTGCCCGGGACCTACCTCACAAACCCGGGGGGCTGGCGCGCTCGTTACCGGCGAGTTAAGCTCAGACGAGCGAGTCACCCACTCGCACCACCTCGCAGCGGCCTGGTGACGCAGCCGCCGCGAGAGTTGTCGGTTCGGTACGTCAGGTACCGCAGTACGACTCGGCTGGGGACAGAGCCGGTCGATATTTTGCCGTCGCCCGGGCGTGTGCGCGCCCTCGGTGATCGGCACCGGGCGCGTGCGCTCGCAGCCCGGAGACACCCGCATCCCTTTTCCCGCACCCGGTGCGCGCCTCTTCGCGCGCCGGGCCGCGTTCCCAGTCGTCACCCTCATTCCTGGAGTCCCGCGATGGCCACTCCCCTCTCCGACACCTCTCTGTCCCCGCTGAAGACGATCGCCGTCGTCGGCCTGGGCACCATGGGCACCGGCATCACCGAAGTCCTCGCCCGGGCCGGCCGCGAGGTCGTCGGCATCGACGTCAGCGAGGCGGCGGCCGCCCGGTCCGTCGCCGCCCTGGAGCTCTCCACCGCCCATGCCGTCGAGCGCGGCCGGCTCACCGCACAGCAGCGCGCGGAGCTGCTCGCCCGGGTGCGCACCTCCACCGAGCTGACCGCGGCGGCCGACGCCGACCTGGTCATCGAGGTGACACCGGAGTCGTACGAGATCAAGCAGCAGATCTTCCGCGAGCTGGACGGCATCGTGCGGCCCGGGGCGATCCTGGCGACCGGCACCAACGCCCTGTCCGTCACCCGCCTGGCCGCCGACTCGGCGCACCCCGAGCGGGTGCTCGGCCTGCACTTCTTCAATCCGGCGCCGGCGATGAAGCTGGTCGAGGTGGTCTCCTCCGTGCTGACCGCGCCGCAGGCCGTCGCCGCCGTCACCGACCTCGCGGTGGAGCTGGGCAAGGAGCCCGTCGCGGTCGGCGACCGGCCCGGGTTCGTCGCGGACGGACTGCTGTTCGGCTACCTCAACCAGGCCGCCGCCATGTACGAGGCGAAGTACGCCTCCCGCGAGGACATCGACGCCGCGATGCGGCTGGGCTGCGGCCTGCCGATGGGTCCCCTCGCGCTGCTCGACCTGATCGGCGTCGACACCGCGCGCACGGTCCTGGACGCCATGTACGCCGAGTCGCGCGACCGGCTGCACGCGCCCGCGCCGATCCTCAAGCAGCTCAGCGAGGCGGGTCTGACCGGCCGCAAGGCGGGCCGCGGGTTCTACACCTACGAGGCCCCGGGCAGCGGCACGGTCGTGCGGGACGCGCTGACCCCGCTGGACGGCGGCACCCTCACCCCCGGCCGCCCCGTCCGCTCGGTCGGCGTCGCCGGCTCGGGGACCATGGCCTCCGGCATCGCGGAGGTGTTCGCGAAGGCCGGGTACGAGGTGGTGCTCGCGGCGCGCAGCCCGGAGAAGGCGCAGGCCGCGAAGGCCCGTATCGGCAAGTCGCTGTCCCGCTCCGTCGACAAGGGGCGGCTGACCCCGGAGGCGGCCGCGCAGACCCTGGACCGGATCACCGCGACGGGCAGCTACGACGACTTCGCCGACGTGGACCTGGCGCTGGAGGCCGTCGCCGAGGATCTTGCGGTCAAGCAGCAGTTGTTCGCGACGCTGGACAAGGTCTGCAAGCCGGGCGCGGTGCTCGCCACCACCACCTCCTCGCTGCCGGTGGTCGCCTGTGCGCGGGCCACCTCGCGCCCGCAGGACGTGATCGGCATGCACTTCTTCAACCCCGCGCCGGCGATGAAGCTGGTCGAGGTGGTGCGCACGGTGCTGACGGGGGACGACGTCCACGCGACGGTCCGCGAGGTGTGCGGGAAGATCCGCAAGCACGCGGTGGACTGCGGCGACCGCGCGGGCTTCATCGTCAACGCGCTGCTGTTCCCGTACCTCAACAACGCGATCAAGATGGTGCAGGAGCACTACGCGTCCCTGGACGACATCGACGCGGCGATGAGGCTGGGCGGCGGCTATCCGATGGGGCCGTTCGAGCTGCTGGACGTGGTCGGCCTGGACGTGTCGCTGGCCATCGAGAAGGTCCTGCACCGCGAGTTCCGCGACCCGGGTCTGGCCCCGGCGCCCCTGCTGGAGCACCTGGTGGCCGCGGGCTGCCTCGGCCGCAAGACCGGCCGCGGTTTCCGCGAATATGCCCGCCGCTGACCGAGGAGGCGACCGGTTCCCGGCGGGACGGGAGTGGGGCGGTCTGCTGGAGCCCGCCGCCCCGCCCGCGCCCGCCGGGCACGGGGCAAGCCGGGGACCTGCGCACCGGGGCGCACGCATGCAGTACGTTCAGGGCATGTCCCAGCCCGCCAGGTCCTCACGCACACCAGCCACGCCCGACGCGCCGGAGAGCGCCGCGGGCTCCCGCGCGGCCGCCCAGCGACTCAAGATGCGCCGGGAACTGGCCGCCGCCGCGATGGAGCTGTTCGCGACCAAGGGGTACGAGGCGACCACGGTCGACGAGATCGCCGCGGCGGCCGGGGTCGCCCGCCGCACCTTCTTCCGTCACTTCCGCTCCAAGGAAGAGGCGATCTTCCCCGACCACGACGACACCCTGATCCGCGCCGAGGCGGTGCTCAACGCCGCCCCCGCGCACGAGCACCCGCTCGACACGGTGTGCCGTGGCATCAAGGAAGTCATGAAGATGTACGCCGCCCAGCCGGAGATCTCGGTCGCCCGCTACCGGCTGACGCGCGAGGTGCCCACGCTGCGGGAGGCGGAGATCGCCTCGGTGGCCCGCTACGAGCGTCTGTTCACCCGTTATCTGCTGGGCCACTTCGACGAGCGCGCGCACGCCGACGACGCCAACGACGACCCGCTGCTGGCCGAGGTCGCCGCCTCGGCGGTGGTCACCGCGCACAACCATGTGCTGCGGCGCTGGCTGCGGGCCGACGGCCAGGGGGACGTGGAGGCGCAGCTGGACCACGCCTTCGCCATCGTCCGCAAGACCTTCGGCACCGGGATCGGGGCCGGCCGCACGACCGCCTCCCAGCCCGCTCAGGCCGCACCGGCCGCTGCCTCCCGGCAGGGCGACGTCCTGGTGACCATCGCCCGCACCGACGCGCCGCTGGACGAGGTGATGCGGACCATCGAGGAGGCGCTGAAGGAGCGCTGACCCCCGCGCGCGACGGCCTGGGAGGGCCGGAGTCGCTGTGAGAACGGCCACCCTGCGGGGTGGCCGTTTTGGCATGTCAGGGGCCCTTTTCGACAGGCTCTGCGACCCGATTCGATCGATCATCGCTCATTTGTTGCGTAAAGATTTCGTCTGAGCGGAAGTTATGGCACTCAGTGCCTTGCCGACTGACACGGGGTGTCATACGTTGAAGAGGTCCGGGCGACCGGCGTGCAGCGACCGCACCGCATGCCGACTGTCCCTGCGGCCCCATGGCCCGCATGTCCGGACGCCTGCGTCACAGGCAACCTCCCGCGCCACAAAGCGCTGCCACAACACCACCCCCGCCGAACCGACGGCACCCTCACCCACCCCTCAGCAGCACCGACGCAACCCTCAGCGCCCCTCCCTCAGGGCGCTCATCGCCGGAGGCAACACCGTGACCGTGAAGGACATCCTGGACGCGATCCAGTCGCCGGACTCCACGCCCGCCGACTTCGCCGCACTGCCGCTCCCCGAGTCGTACCGCGCGATCACCGTGCACAAGGACGAGACGGAGATGTTCGCGGGCCTTGACACCCGCGACAAGGACCCGCGCAAGTCGATCCACCTGGACGAGGTCCCCGTGCCCGAGCTGGGCCCGGGCGAGGCCCTGGTGGCCGTCATGGCCTCCTCGGTCAACTACAACTCCGTGTGGACCTCGATCTTCGAGCCGCTGCCGACGTTCGGCTTCCTGGAGCGCTACGGCAGGCTCTCGGAGCTCACCCGGCGGCACGACCTGCCGTACCACATCATCGGCTCCGACCTCGCGGGCGTCGTCCTGCGCACCGGCCCGGGCGTGAACGCCTGGAAGCCCGGTGACGAGGTCGTCGCCCACTGCCTGTCCGTCGAGCTGGAGTCCTCCGACGGCCACAACGACACCATGCTCGACCCCGAGCAGCGGATCTGGGGCTTCGAGACCAACTTCGGCGGCCTGGCGGAGATCGCCCTGGTGAAGTCCAACCAGCTGATGCCGAAGCCCGCGCATCTGTCGTGGGAGGAGGCAGCAGCCCCGGGCCTGGTCAACTCCACCGCCTACCGCCAGCTGGTCTCCCGCAACGGTGCCGGCATGAAGCAGGGCGACAACGTGCTCATCTGGGGCGCCAGCGGCGGCCTCGGCTCGTACGCCACCCAGTTCGCCCTCGCCGGCGGCGCCACCCCGATCTGCGTCGTCTCCAGCGAGCAGAAGGCCGAGATCTGCCGGAAGATGGGCGCCGAGCTGATCATCGACCGGACCGCCGAGGACTACAAGTTCTGGAAGGACGAGCACACCCAGGACCCCAGGGAGTGGAAGCGCTTCGGCAAGCGCATCCGCGAGCTCACCGGCGGCGAGGACGTCGACATCGTCTTCGAGCACCCGGGCCGAGAGACCTTCGGCGCCAGCGTGTACGTCACCCGCAAGGGCGGCACCATCGTCACCTGCGCCTCGACCTCGGGCTACCAGCACGAGTACGACAATCGCTACCTGTGGATGTCCCTGAAGCGGATCATCGGCTCGCACTTCGCCAACTACCGCGAGGCCTGGGAGGCCAACCGGCTGGTGGCCAAGGGGAAGATCCACCCGACGCTGTCGAGGGTCTACTCCCTCCAGGACACCGGCCAGGCCGCCTACGACGTCCACCGCAACCTCCACCAGGGCAAGGTCGGCGTGCTCTGCATGGCCCCCGAGGAGGGCCTCGGCGTGCGCGACCAGGAGATGCGCGCCGAGCACGTCGACGCCATCAACCGCTTCCGGAACGTCTGAGGCAGCGGAGGTCATCGATGACAGAGCGTCAGCCCGCCGGAGGCAGGCGGGAGAAGGACCGGCCGTGGCTCATGCGGACCTACGCCGGCCACTCCACGGCCGAGGCGTCCAACGAGCTGTACCGGCGCAACCTCGCCAAGGGCCAGACCGGACTGTCGGTGGCGTTCGACCTGCCGACGCAGACCGGCTACGACCCCGATCACGTCCTCGCCCGCGGCGAGGTGGGCCGGGTGGGCGTGCCGATCGCCCACCTCGGTGACATGCGCCGCCTGTTCCAGGACATCCCCCTGGAGCAGATGAACACCTCGATGACGATCAACGCCACGGCCATGTGGCTGCTGGCGCTCTACCAGGTCGTCGCCGAGGAGCAGGGCGCGGACATCACCAAGCTCCAGGGCACGACCCAGAACGACATCGTCAAGGAGTACCTGTCCCGGGGAACCCATGTCTTCCCGCCGGGACCGTCGCTCCGGCTGACGACGGACATGATCGCGTACACGGTCTCCCACATCCCCAAGTGGAACCCGATCAACATCTGCAGCTACCACCTCCAGGAGGCCGGCGCCACGCCGGTGCAGGAGATCGCGTACGCGATGTCCACCGCGATCGCCGTCCTGGACGCGGTGCGCGACTCCGGCCAGGTCCCGCAGGAGCGCATGGGCGACGTGGTCGCCCGCATCTCCTTCTTCGTCAACGCGGGCGTCCGCTTCGTCGAGGAGATGTGCAAGATGCGCGCCTTCGGCCGGATCTGGGACCGGATCACGCGCGAGCGCTACGGCATCGAGGATCCCAAGCAGCGCCGGTTCCGCTACGGCGTCCAGGTCAACTCGCTCGGCCTGACCGAGGCCCAGCCGGAGAACAACGTCCAGCGGATCGTGCTGGAGATGCTGGCCGTCACGCTCTCCAAGGACGCACGCGCGCGTGCCGTGCAGTTGCCGGCCTGGAACGAGGCGCTCGGCCTGCCCCGCCCCTGGGACCAGCAGTGGTCGCTGCGCATCCAGCAGGTGCTCGCCTACGAGAGCGACCTCCTGGAGTACGACGACATCTTCGAGGGCTCGAAGGTGATCGAGGCGAAGGTGGAGCAGCTGGTCGAGGCGGTGACCGCCGAGATCGAGCACATCCAGGAGATGGGCGGCGCGATGGCCGCCGTGGAGTCCGGCTATCTGAAGTCGCAGCTGGTCGCCTCGCACGCCGAGCGCCGGGCCCGTATCGAGTCCGGTCAGGAGAAGATCGTCGGCGTCAACATCTTCGAGGGGACGGAGCCGAACCCGCTCACGGCCGACCTGGACACCGCGATCCAGACGGTCGACCCGGCGGTCGAGGCCCGGGTCGTCGCCTCGCTCGGGTGCTGGCGCGACACCCGGTACCAGCCGCCGTTCAACCACCCGCGCCCCTGCAAGGCGCTGGAGCGGCTGAAGGAGGCCGCCAAGGGCACGGACAACCTCATGGAGGTCACCCTGGAGTGCGCCCGGGCGGGTGTCACGACCGGGGAGTGGGCCGGGGCGCTGCGGGAGGTGTTCGGCGAGTTCCGGGCGCCCACCGGCGTGTCCTCCGCGCCCGTCGCGGTGGCCGCCGAAGAGGGCTCGGCCCTGGCCGACGTCCGCCGGAAGGTGGATGCCACCGCGCGTGACCTCGGCGTCGGCAAGCTGCGCTTCCTGGTCGGCAAGCCCGGCCTGGACGGCCACTCCAACGGCGCCGAGCAGATCGCCGTCCGCGCCCGGGACGCCGGGTTCGAGGTCGTCTACCAGGGCATACGCCTGACGCCTGAGCAGATCGTGGACGCGGCCCTCGCCGAGGACGTGCACGCGGTCGGCCTGTCCGTCCTGTCCGGCTCGCACGCCCAGCTGGTGCCGGACGTGCTGCACCGACTCCGTGTGGCCGGTGCCACAGATATACCCGTGATCGCCGGTGGCATCATCCCGAACGGTGACGCCGAGCAGCTCAGAGCCGCCGGTGTGGCCGCCGTCTTCACCCCGAAGGACTTCGACATCACCGGGATCATCGACCGCATCGTCGACGAGATCCGCACAGCGAACAAGCTCGACCCCCTGGAGGTCCCCGCATGACCAGCCCTGCTCCCCAGGTCAACCGACTGCGCCCGCGGCGCTCCTGCCTGGCCGTACCGGGCAGCAACCCCCGCTTCCTGGAGAAGGCGCAGGGCCTGCCCGCCGACCAGGTCTTCCTGGACCTGGAGGACGCGTGCGCGCCGCTGGCCAAGCCGGAGGCACGGCACACCATCGTCAAGTTCCTCAACGAGGGTGACTGGACGGGCAAGACCAGGGTGGTGCGCGTCAACGACTGGACGACCGAGTGGACGTACCGGGACGTCGTGACGGTGGTCGAGGGCGCCGGCCCCAACCTCGACTGCATCATGCTGCCGAAGGTCCAGGACGCCCAGCAGATCGTCGCCCTCGATCTGCTGTTGACGCAGATCGAGAAGACGATGGGCTTCGAGGTGGGCCGCATCGGCATCGAGGCGCAGATCGAGAACGCCCGGGGCCTCAACAACGTCAACGAGATCGCCCAGGCCTCCCCGCGCATCGAGACGATCATCTTCGGCCCGGCCGACTTCATGGCGTCGATCAACATGAAGTCCCTCGTCGTGGGCGAGCAGCCGCCCGGCTACCCGGCGGACGCCTACCACTACATCCTGATGAAGATCCTCATGGCGGCCCGCGCCAACGACCTCCAGGCGATCGACGGCCCCTACCTGCAGATCCGCAACGTCGACGGCTTCCGCGAGGTGGCCGGTCGCGCCGCCGCGCTCGGCTTCGACGGCAAGTGGGTGCTGCACCCCGGCCAGGTGGACGCCGCCAACGAGGTCTTCTCGCCCTCCCAGGAGGACTACGACCACGCGGAGCTGATCCTGGACGCCTACGAGTACTGCACGTCCGAAGCGGGCGGCAAGAAGGGCTCGGCGATGCTCGGCGACGAGATGATCGACGAGGCCAGCCGCAAGATGGCCCTGGTCATCGCGGGCAAGGGGCGCGCCGCCGGCATGACCCGCACGTCGAAGTTCGAGATTCCGGAGGCCTGAGCGCGATGCAGTTCGGACGGACCTACGAGGAGTTCGAGGTCGGCGCGGTGTACAAGCACTGGCCGGGCAAGACGGTCACGGAGTACGACGACCACCTGTTCTGTCTCCTCACCATGAACCACCACCCGCTCCACATGGACGCGAACTACGCGGAGCGGACGACTGACTTCGGCAAGAACGTCGTCGTCGGCAACTACATCTACTCCCTGCTGCTCGGCATGTCGGTGCCGGACGTCTCCGGCAAGGCGATCGCCAACCTGGAGATCGAGTCGCTGCGGCACGTGGCGCCCACCTTCCACGGCGACACGATCTACGGTGAGACGACGGTGCTGGACAAGTGGCCGTCGAAGTCGAAGAACGACCGCGGCATCGTCCATGTCGAGACCAAGGGCTACAAGCAGGACGGCACCCTCGTGTGCGTGTTCCGCCGCAAGGTCATGGTGCCGACCGAGACCTACATCAAGGAGCGCGGCTGGGGGCCCCTCCCAGGCCATTCGGGCACTGGGGGAGAGCATCCGGGCCGCCCGGAACTGAACGCCCCTACGGAAAAGACGGAGAAGTAGGCCATGGCCCGTCTCGCCCAGACCGCCGGTCTGACCGATGTCCAGCAGGAGATCGTCTCCACCGTCCGTGACTTTGTCGACAAGGAGATCATCCCGGTCGCGACCGACCTGGAGCACCGTGACGAGTACCCGCAGCAGATCGTGGACGGCCTCAAGGAGCTGGGCCTGTTCGGTCTGATGATCCCCGAGGAGTACGGGGGCCTGGGCGAGTCGCTGCTGACGTACGCGCTGTGCGTGGAGGAGATCGCGCGCGGCTGGATGTCGGTGTCCGGCATCATCAACACCCACTTCATCGTCGCGTACATGCTCAAGCAGCACGGCACGCAGGAGCAGAAGGACTACTTCCTGCCGAAGATGGCCCTCGGGGACATTCGGGGCGCGTTCTCGATGTCGGAGCCGGCGCTCGGCTCCGATGTGTCGGCAATCACATCGAAGGCGGTCAAGGACGGCGACGAGTACGTCCTGACCGGCCAGAAGATGTGGCTGACCAACGGTGGCACCTCCTCGCTGGTCGCGGTCCTGGTCCGAAGTGACGAGGGTCACCCCGAGGGCACCGCACCGCACAAGTCGATGACGACCTTCCTGGTGGAGAAGGAGCCCGGGTTCGGCGAGGTCCGCCCCGGCCTCACCGTCCCGGGCAAGATCGACAAGATGGGCTACAAGGGCGTCGACACCACCGAGCTGATCATGGACGGCCTGCGGATCCCGGCCGACCGGGTGCTCGGCGGCACCACCGGCCGCGGTTTTTACCAGATGATGGACGGCGTGGAGGTCGGCCGGGTCAACGTGGCCGCCCGCGGCTGCGGCGTCGCCCAGCGCGCCTTCGAGCTGGGCGTCCAGTACGCGCAGCAGCGGCACACCTTCGGCAAGCCGATCGCCCAGCATCAGGCCATTCAGTTCAAACTCGCGGAGATGGCCACCAAGGTCGAGGCCGCGCATGCCATGATGGTGAACGCGGCCCGGAAGAAGGACTCCGGCCAGCGCAACGACCTCGAGGCCGGGATGGCGAAGTACCTGGCCTCCGAGTACTGCAAGGAGGTCGTCGAGGACGCCTTCCGCATCCACGGCGGCTACGGCTTCTCGAAGGAGTACGAGATCGAGCGCCTCTATCGTGAGGCCCCCATGCTGCTCATCGGTGAAGGTACCGCCGAGATCCAGAAAATGATCATCGGCCGCAGACTGCTCGAGGAGTATCGGTTCCAGGGCTGATTGTCCGCGTACGGGGTGTTTTCTCGGAGAAGAAGATCACACCCCGTGAACGGTTATCGGCCGTCGACTCGGCTTCCCGGCTTACCCAGTTGTGGCCCTTAACCGCTACGATCGCGGAAAGCCGCCGTCCCCCGTCGAAGCGCGGCATCATCCGCTACGAAGGTCATCCATGCCCCACAGCCAAACCTCTGCACCTCGCGACAGCCTCGCCGGCGTACGCCTCGCGCGCGGAGCATCGCCGTGGCTTCTGCCGACCGTCGCCACCGCGGCCGTCAGCCTGGTCCGCGCTCGCCGCTCCGGTGCGGCCAGGGCCGTAGCCGTCCCCGCCACCGCACTGGCGGCGGGGATGCTGTGGTTCTTCCGTGACCCGGAGCGCGAGATCGCCCAGGGCCGGGTCATCTCGCCCGCCGACGGCGTGGTGCAGAGCATCATGCCCTGGAAGGACGGCCGCACCCGCGTCGCGATCTTCATGAGCCCGCTGAACGTCCACGTCAACCGCGCCCCGCTCGCCGGCACGGTCACGTCGGTCGAGCACATCCCCGGCGGGTTCGTCCCGGCGTTCAACAAGGAGAGCGAGAACAACGAGCGCGTCGTCTGGCACTTCGACACCGAACTCGGTGACATCGAGATGATCCAGATCGCCGGCGCGGTGGCCCGCCGTATCGTCCCCTACGTCCCGTCGGGTACCAAGGTCGAGCAGGGCGACCGGATCGGTCTGATCCGCTTCGGCTCGCGCGTCGACCTCTACCTGCCCGAGGGCGTGGAGGTCGCGGTCGAGGTCGGCCAGAAGACCGTGGCTGGGGTGACTCGCATTGACCGTGATTGATCCCGACACCCAGGCCGGCTGGGTGCCCGAGGCCGACGACGTGGACGACGACGAGGAGATGCCCCTCTCGCTGCGCCTGTCGATAGCCGACACCCTCACCCTGGGCAACGCCACGTGCGGCTTCATGGCGGTGTACTTCACCACCACCGGCATCCTGATCCCGCACCTGACCGGCAGCAGCGAGTCGGGCATGGCCCGGCACAGCGCCGCCACGGCCGTCATCCTGATGCTGTGCGCGGCGGTGTTCGACCTGTTCGACGGCCTGGTCGCGAGGAAGCTGCGCTCCTCCCCCATGGGCGCCGAGCTGGACAACCTCTCCGACCTGATCAGCTTCGGGCTGGCCCCGGCGTACTTCGTCCTCGTCTACGGCATGGTCGCCGACGACGCCCACCAGAGGGTGGCCGCGCTGGGCGCGATCGTGGTGCTGCTGGCGGTGGTGCTGCGGCTGGCGAGATTCTCCTGCGTGACGATGAAGGACGGCATGTTCCAGGGCATGCCCTCGCCCTTCGGCGCACTGACCGTGGTGTCCATCGTGCTGCTGGAGCTGCCCTTCGTGGCCACGCTGCTGGCGATCCTGGGCACCGCGTGGCTGATGGTGAGCCGCGTGGAGTACCCCAAGCCGCGTGGGCGCCTGGCGGTGGCGATGCTCTCCTGGATCGTGCTGTCGATGGGTCTGCTCGCCGCCTGGGCGTTCGACGCCCCCAGCGGCCAGCTGCTCCTCCAGACCGGATGCGCGCTCCAGCTGGTCATGGGCGCGGTGATCCCGCTGTTCGCCACGGCGCGCCGGGTGAACAACTTCCGGGACAACCGTCGCGAGGCGCGGGCGGCACAGCTGCCGTAGGCCGCCCCGCGCTCGCGAGCGGGCCCCGGCCGACGCGGTTGCCGTTGGTCGATCCGGGGCCTTACACCTGCTTCACACCTGCTTCGCCCCGTCGATCGTCCGGTCGACGGGGCGAAGCCGTATGCAGGGCGGGTCCGGGGCCTCGAAGGGGCACCGGCGGGGCGCCGGGGGACGAACCGTCCCCTCCGGCTCAGCCCTTGCCCGGGGTGTACGCCCGGGCCGCGTCGGACGCGGCGGCCTGCTGTACGACTCTCATGCCGCCGGTCACGTTCTTCTCCGGCTTGAGGATCACGCTCTCCCGCGAGGACGGAGCGGCGGGATCGGTGAAGTCCTGGACAGTACCGAAGCCGATGTCGAAGGAGTCGATCGTCAGCAGCGCCTTGTCGACACCCTCCCGGGTGAGGTCCTTGTTCGCACAGGCCTTCTTCAGTGCCTCGCCGAAGGCCGACGCGGCGGTCCAGCCGGCCACGATGCCGTTGTCGAGGGTGTCCTTCGGATAGGCCGCCCGGTAGTCGGCGACGAGCTTCTTCGCCTCCGGGGTGTCCGCGCCGATGGGAAGCGAGGGGGAGGCCACGTAGTAGTTCTTCGTCAGGGCCGGGCCGGCCTGGGTGGCCAGCAGCTGGGGCGCGAAGGCCGAGTTGTTGCCGATGACCGGCACATCGAAGCCGGTGGCCGCCGCGACACCGACCAGGGAGGCCGCCTGGCGCGGCCCCGCGCTGATCACGATCGCCTTGACGCCGGCCTGCTTGAGGGCGGCGACCTGGGCGGTCATGTCGTTGTCGGTCGGTTTGATCTTCTGCTCCACGACGGTGAGACCGGCCTGCCGCGCCCTGTACCGCGAGCCGACGAGGGCGCTCTCGCCGTAGTCGCCCTCGAAGTAGACATGGCCGATCCTGTCGCCCTTCTTCAGTCCCTTCTTCTTGATCAGGAAGTCGACGGCGTTGATCGTCTCGAGGTCGTAGGTGGATCCGATGACCCGGATGTACGGGCTGCCCAGCAGGGCCGACGACCAGGCCTGCGGCAGGACGACGTCCTTGTCCTGTCCGTCGACGCGCTGCTTGACGGCGGCGACGAACGGCGACCCGATGAACTGGACGAAGCCCAGGACCTCGGGTTCCAGCTCGGTGTAACCGGCGACGGCCTTCTGTGGGTCGTAGCCGTGATCGCGGACCGAGAGGGCCACCTGGTAGCCGCAGACGCCGCCGGCGGCGTTCAGCTGCTTCACATAGAGCTGCTGGGCCTGGGTGACGCTCTTGCCGAGGGTCGCGTAGACGCCGGTCATGTCGGTGAGCGCGCCCAGCGTGATCGTCTTGCCGGAGATGCCCTGCCCGGTCTTCACACCGCCCGCATCCGGTTCACCGCGGTCGTCGTCCTTGGCCTTGGAACTGCATCCGGCCAGCACGAGCAGTGCCGCCACGGCACCCGCGGCGACCCTGGACCTGTACCTCGTGATCATCATTGCTCCCCTGGATCGGTTCTGACGCGGCGCCGGGCGACCACGCCGACCAGGCCGCCGGGCAGGAACAGCACCACCAGCACGACGGCGGCGCCGTAGAGGTACCGGGCTGCCTCGCCGGGTGCGATCCCGCCCGTGCCGGGGGCGGACAGGAAAGGCAGCGTGTCGCTGTAGCGGGTCAGCAGTTGGGGCAGCAGGGAGACGAACACGGCCCCGGCCACCGCCCCGGAGACCGAGCCGAGCCCGCCGATGACGATCATGGCCAGATAGTCCAGGGACAACGTGATGCCGAAGTAGTCGGGCACCGTCCGCTGGAAGACCAGGGCCAGCAGGACGCCGGCGAGGCCCGCGTACATCGAGGAGAGCACGAACACGGCGGCACGGTGGCGGGCCACGGGCACGCCGAGCACTCCGGCGGCGATGCGGTGGTCGCGGATGGCGTTCATGGCACGGCCCGGACGGCCGCGCAGCACCCCGCGGGCGAACAGGGCACCGGCGAGGAGCAGGACCAGACCCGCGTACCAGAGTTTCTCGGCGGATCCGAACGGCACATGGGCGACGAGGACCTCACGGTCGTCGAAGGTGAGGCCGAACAGGCTCAGGGGCGGGACGTCCCGGCCGTTCGCGCCGCCGGTCAGGTCGTGCGCGTTGAACATCACGTGCTGGCCGGCGAAGACGAGGGCGAGGGTGGCGATGCCCAGGTAGGCGCCGCTGAGCCGGCCGGAGATGGGGCTGAACAGGCCGCCCGCGACGCCCGCGAGGAGCACCGCGAGCACGGCCGCGAGCCAGCTCGGCAGGGAGAGCCCGGTCAGTCCGTCACCGCCGGACGCCCCGAACACGCAGTAGCCGTAGGCGCCGACGGCGAGGAAGAAGGCGTGTCCCATGGAGAGCTGCCCGGTCGCGCCGGTGAGGAGGTTGATGCCGATCGCGCCGATCGCGGCGGCCATCGCGAACAGACCGGCCTGAAGCCAGAAGCGGTCCACGTAGAACGGGAGGGCGAGCAGCAGGACGGCTCCCGCCCCCCAGGCGCAGGTGCGGAGGCTGGGCCTGGGACCGGGGCGGAGACGGGGACGAAGACGGATGCGACGGCCGGGCCCGCGACGGGGGCGGACGGGCGCCTCGCCGGCCGCGCCGCGGCCGAGGACCTCAGACACGGGCGAGCTCCTTCGTGCCGAACAGCCCCGCGGGCCGGACCAGCAGGACCGCGACCATGACCAGGTAGGGCGCGAGGTCTCCGAGACCGCGCCCCAGAAACGTCAGATCGCCCTGGTAGCCGGTGGCCAGCGACTCCGTGACGCCGACCAGCAGGCCGCCCACCAGCGCACCCGTCGTGGAGTCGAGGCCGCCGAGGATCGCCGCCGGGAACGCCTTGAGCGCGGCCAGTGATGTGGTCCGGCCCAGGCCCGGCGTCGGGAAGACGGTGAGGAACAGCGCGGCCACGGCGGCCAGGCCCCCCGCCACGGCCCAGGCACCCAGCGAGACCCGCCCCAGCCGCACGCCCATCAGCGCCGCGGTCTGCGGACTCTCCGCGGTCGCGCGCATCGCCACGCCCCACGAGGTGTACCGGAAGGCGAGCAGGAATGCGGCGATGAGCAGCGCGGCGGTCACGAACGCGGCGATCCGCGTGTGCGCGAGGGACACCGGTCCGATGCTCAGGACGGCGTCGCCCCAGGGGTCGCCCAGCGGAATGACGTCCGTGCCGATGCGGCGGGTCAGTTCGGTGGTGAGCAGGATGTCGACGCCGATGGTGACGATGGCCAGGACACTCTGGTCGGTGCCCCGGTAACGGCGCATCACCAGGAACTCCACAGCCGCGCCGACCAGTGCGGCGCCCGCGATCCCGGCGAGCAGCGCGGGCCAGAAGCCGATGTCGTCGTGGAGGGACGCGGTGATGTAGCCCCCCGCGAGCAGCAGCGAGGCATGGGCGAAGTTGACGACCTCGGTGGCCCGGAAGATGACCACGAAGCCGAGGGCGATGAGTGCGTAGACGGAGCCCAGCGAGACTCCGCCCAGGAGGATCTCGGCGAGGTCGCTCATGTTTCGGCCCCCAGGTAGGCGCGTACGACGGCCGGGTCGTTCTGTATGTCGGCGGGGGCGCCGTCCGCGATCCGGCGCCCGAAGTCCAGTACGGTCACCGCGTCCGCGAGCCGCATCACCACCCCCATGTCGTGTTCGACCAGCACGATCGAGATGCCGAGACCGTCGCGGACGCCCGCGATCACGGCGGCGGTCCGGCGGCGTTCGCCGGCGGTCATGCCGGCGACCGGCTCGTCGAGGAGCAGCAGCCGCGGCTCCATGCACAGGGCGCGGGCCAGTTCGGCGAGCTTCTGCTGCCCGTACGGAAGGGAGCCCGCCGGGCGGTCGAGGCAGTCGGCGATGCCGACGAACTCGGCGATCTCCCGGACGCGTGCGCGATGGCGCCGCTCCTCACGGGCCGCCGACGGCAGCCGCAGGCCCGCGGCCAGGAAACCCGTGCGGGTCAGCCGGTGCCGGCCGAGCAGCAGACAGTTCTCGACCGAGGTGTGCGGCGGCAGCGCCAGATTCTGGAAGATGCGGGCGACGCCCAGGCCGGCGATGCGGTGCGCGGGCAGGCCGGTCAGCTCGTGCCCGCCGAAGCGGACGCTGCCCGCGGTGGCCCGGTAGACCCCGGACAGCACGTTGAAGCAGGTGGACTTGCCCGCGCCGTTGGGCCCGATGAGGGCGTGCACGGTGCCGGGGCGGACGGTGAAGCCGACGTCGTCCAGGGCGGTGAGCCCGGCGAAGCGGACGGTCAGGTTGCGCACTTCGAGGGTGTCCACGCGCATCACCCCTGCCAACGGGTCAGTGTCCGCGGTACGCCGGCCACCCGTTCGACGTCCGCGGCGGCGTCCTCGTCGACCACGCCCAGGTAGCGGCGGCGCACCTCGTCGGAGGCCGCCAGCTCCGCCGCCGGTCCGGACAGCGTGACCTCGCCGACCTCGAGGACGTAGGCGTGCGTGGCGAGCCGCAGGGCGAGCGCGGCGTTCTGTTCGACGAGGAGGACCGAGGTGCCCTGGGCGTTGATCTCCCGCACGGCGCCGGCGATCCGCTCGGTCATGAGCGGCGCGAGACCGAGGGACGGCTCGTCGAGGAGCAGCACGCTCGGCGCCGCCATCAGGGCCCGGGCGACGGCGAGCATCTGCTGTTCGCCGCCGGAGAGCAGCCCGGCGCGCTGTCCCGCGCGTTCGGCGAGCACGGGGAACAACTCGTGGACGCGGTCGAGGGCCGCGGCCCGGCCCGCCCGGCTGCCGCCGAGCGCTCCCGCACGCAGGTTGTCGGCGACCGTCATCCGTGCGAACACCCGCCGCCCCTCGGGAACCTGGGAGACGCCGGCGGCCACCACCCGGTCCGGTGGCAGCCCGTCGAGGCGGCGGCCGTCCAGGCTCACGCTGCCTTCGGTCACCGCGCCGCCGTGGAAGGACAGCGTCCGGCTGATCGCCCGGAGCAGGGTGGACTTGCCCGCCCCGTTGGCGCCGAGCACCGTCACCACCGCCCCGTACGGCACCTGGACCGACACCCGCCGCAGGGCGCGCACGGGTCCGTATCCGACGGACAGATCACGTACCAGCAGTCCGGATCCGCCCATGCACGGCCCCCTGTTCCATTCGGTGTGGCGCTCACCTCAGCACCGACAGGGGCGTCCGTCCACGGCTCCTGGCGGAATCGCTGCGGGTGCCCAGTGAGCCGGGCCGGGCGTTGTGCGCGTGCACAACACCGCGTGTCAGGGGCCTGTGCGAGTCCGGGTCCCGATGGCATCCTCCGGCCATGGGAGGGCGAAGGCCGCGGACCGGTCATGACTGGAAGCTGCTCGCGGAGTCCTGCGCGGCTCTGCTGGAACGGCTGCCGCAGCTCGTCGACGAGCACATGCGGCAGCTCACCGAGTACTCCCCCGTCTACGGGCAGGTGCTCCCGCCCGACCAGCAGTGGCGGGAGGCGGAGGAGGCGATGCGGATCGGCATCGAGACGCTCTCGGCGCCCCGGGACTCGCCGCGCCGGGACCTCGAGCACGCGGAGGACGCCGGCCGGCGCCGGGCCCGGCAGGGGCTGCCGCTCGATCTCGTCGTGCACGCCTACCGGAACGCCGGCTATCTGCTGTGGGACGCGCTCGTGGAGGGGGCGGCCGACCGGGAGCCCGACCGGCTGGCTGCGCTGATGCGCTCGACGACGATGGTGTGGTCGGCGGTGGACGCACAGGCCCAGGCGGCGTCGGAGGCCTACCGGGCCACCGAGGCGGAACTGCGCCGGCGTACGGACGAACAGTTGCAGGCGCTGCTGGACGCGCTGCTGGAGGGACAAGCCGCACCCGGGCTGGCGGCACGGGCGGCCGCGGGACTCGACCTGCCGGAGCACGGGCCGTATGCGGTGGTGGTACTGCGGGCCGCGCGGCGCGATGCGGCCGAGCGGCCGGTACGGGGTGCGGGGCTCCGCTTCGTCTGGCGGATGCGGGCCGAGGGCGAGGTGGGGGTCGTGGCGCTGGCACCCGGTCAGGACCTGGACGCGGTCGCGCGGGTGCTCGACGGGCGGTGCTCGGGTCCGGGCGGCATCAGCCCGGTGGTGCCCGGCCTCGCCGAGCTGGGGCGGGCCCGGCGACTGGCCGAACTGGCGCTGTGCACCTGTCCGCCGGACGCGACCACGGTCGTGCGTCTGGACCAGCGGATGCCGACGGCGCTGGTGGTCAGCCAGCCGGAGCTCGCCGACCGTCTGGTGTCGGACGTGTTCGGCTCGCTCCTCGCACTGGAGCCCGCCGACCGGGCCGTGCTCCTTCAGACCCTGGACGCGTGGCTGGCCTGCGAGGGGTCGGCGGGCCGGGCCGCGGGACGGCTGTACTGCCACCGCAACACGGTCTTCAACCGGCTGCGGCGGCTCGAACAGCTCACGTCCCGCTCGCTGGCCCGGCCCCGGGACCTGATCGAGATGACACTGGCCCTGGACGCGTACCGGCTGTCGGGGGCTCGGAGTTGACCTTCTCCGCCGCCTGTGTCAGGGCGATTCCGGAGTGCCCGGGGCCGCCGAGCGCGGACACCCCCGGGCGCCGGACACCCCCGGACGCCGGAGGCCTGGGCGCCGGAGGCCCGGACGCCGGAGGCCCGGACGCCGGAGGCCCGGGCGCCGGGGCACGAAGGTGAGCAGAGTCGCCCGGCACGGGGACCGTCCGAGTCGCCGGGCCGCAGGGGTGACCCGATCGGCTTGATCCACTTCGGCTCACGCGTCGACCTCTACCTGCCCGAGGGCGCGTGCACCGAGGCCGACGACGTGGACACCGACGAGGAGACGCTCCTCTCGCTGCGCCTGACGACGGCCGACGTAGACGCGGTGATCCGGCTGTTCGCCACGGTGCGCCGGGGAACAACTTCCGCGACACCCGTCGCGAGGCACGCGCGGCACAGCTGCCGTAGCGGTCCACGTACGGCGCAGGGCGGGCGAGGACGCCCGAACCTCACGATTCGGGGGCCCTGCCGCTCTCCGGGGCGCGGCCGGACCGCTGCTCGTCCGCCGGTCCGGACCGCTGCTCCGCCGCCGGTGCGGAGAGGCTGCCCAGGATCCTCAACAGCTCTGCGCTGCGGCTGGCAGGCTCGGCGTGGAAGACCACCAGGGTCAGACCGTCGGTGCCGTCGATGGTCAATTTGTCCGAGAGCAGTTCGAGATCGCCGACCCGTGGATGGCGCAGCCGTCTCACCAGCCCACGTCGGGGCAGCACGTCGTGGCGGGCCCACAGCCGGCGGAAGCGGTCGCTGCGCACCGACAGCTCACCGACCAGTTCCCGCAGCGCCGGATCGTCGACGTCCGGCCCCACCCGGGCGCGCAGCGTGGCCACCGCCTCCTCGGTGACCTCCTCCCAGCCGTCTCTGAGCTCTCGCTCGGCGGGGTCGAGGAAGACCGCCCTCAGGAGGTTGACGCCGGGGGTGTAGTTCGGCGACAGGGCGGCGCACAGGCGGTTCACCGCGAGGACGTCGGTGAGCCTGTTCTGCACATAGGCCGGGTTGTCGGGCCAGCCGTCCATGAGCTGCAGGATGCTCACCGGCACGGCCGCCGCCCGAGCCGCCGGGCCGCGCACGCGTCCGGCACCCCCGGACCGGCCGCCGCCCGTGCTCCGCGCGCCGGACCGCCGTGGCTGCGCCAGGGAGAGCAGGTGCTCGGTGGCGGCGGCGTCCAGTCCCAGGACCCTGGCGATCGCCTCGAGGACCTGGACCGACGGGTTGCGGTCCCGGCCCTGCTCCAGGCGCAGGTAGTAGTCCGAGCTGATCCCGGCGAGCATCGCCACTTCCTCGCGGCGCAGCCCCGGCACCCGCCGCAGACCACTGCTGCGCAGGCCGACGTCCTCCGGCCGTACCTGCCCCCGGCGGGCGCGCAGGAACTCCCCGAGCGCGTTCGTACCGTCCATGCCCTCACCGTACGGCTCCGCACCGGGACGTTCCTGTCCCTGTGAGTCCCAGGAACGGCGGGGCACTGCCCCCGCTCCCGGGACCGGCGCAGGCTGGACGGCACACGGGACGACGACGTCACGACGACACGACAGCACGGCACGGAAGGCACGACACATGCCCGCGAACCTCGGCGGAACCCTCACCCCGGCCCAGGACCTGACCCTCACCCGCATCGGCTACGGCGCCATGCAGCTGGCCGGACCGAACGTGTTCGGCCCGCCCAAGGACCGCGGCCGGGCCGTCGCGGTGCTGCGCGCCGCGGTGGAGGCCGGGATCACCCACATCGACACCGCGGACTTCTACGGCCCGGCGGTCGTCAACGAACTGATCAAGGAGGCGCTGCACCCCTACCCGGCGAAGCTGCGCATCGTCACGAAGGTCGGCGCCCGCAGGGGCCCGGACGGAAGCTGGCGCCAGATCCTGGACCCGGCCGATCTGAAGGCCCAGGTGCACGACAACCTCGCGCATCTCGGCGTGGACGCGCTGGACGTGGTCAACCTCCGGCTCGGCTCCCACGACACGCCGACCGAGGACTCCCTGGCGGAGCAGTTCGGCGCCCTCGCCGAGCTGCGGCAGCAAGGGCTGATCCGCCACCTGGGTCTGAGTGCCGTGTCCGCCCGGCAGCTGGCCGAGGCACAGGCGATCGCGCCCGTCGTCACGGTCCAGAACCTCTACAACCTCGCCCACCGCCAGGACGACGACCTGCTCGACCTGTGCGCGGCGCAGAACATCGCCTTCGTCCCGTACTTCCCGCTGGGCGGCTTCACACCGCTGCAGTCGGAGACCCTCACGAAGGTCGCCGCCCGCCTGGGCGCCTCCCCGCAGCAGACCGCCCTGGCCTGGCTCCTCCAGCGCTCCCCCGCCATCGCGCTCATCCCCGGCACCTCCTCGGTGTCCCACCTGCACGAGAACATCGCGTCGGCGGACCTCACCCTGCCCGCCGACGCCATCGAGGAGCTGGACGGGCTCGGGGGCAGGTGAGGAGGACGCGGCGGGGACGCGGGCCCGTGGGGCCGGACACGCGGCTCCCACGGGCCCGCCCGGAGCTTTCAGAGAAGGAAGTCCCGGGCGATGCGCTCCGCCACGCTCTCCAGGATCGGGCCGGCGTCGGCGATGCACTTCGCCACGTCCGGCTCCAGGTCGGTGAGGGCGTAGGCACGACGGATGCCGGCCCTGCCGAGGACCTCCGGCGGGAGTGCCAGGCGCCCGCACACCGCGACGACCTCCTTGTCCGCGGCGCGAGCCGCCGCGGCGACCCCCGCCGGGGCCTTGCCGTGCAGGGTCTGCTCGTCCAGCGAGCCCTCACCGGTGATCACCAGCGAAGCGCGCTCCAGTGCCGGGGCGAACCCGAGCACGTCCAGCATGACCTCGATACCGGCCCGGAACCGGGCGCCGAGGATCAGCGCGCCGTACCCGATGCCGCCCGCGGCCCCGGCCCCGGGGGACGCCGCGTACTCGGCGGCCCGGGTCCCGATCGACTCCCCCAGGACCTTCGCGTAGTGCGCGAGCGCCGCGTCCAGCGTCTCCACGTCCTCCGGGGACGCGCCCTTCTGCGGACCGTAGACCGCGGGCGCCCCCTTGGGGCCGGTCAGCGGGTTGTCGACGTCGCTGGCGAGCACGAACTCGACGGAGGCGAGCCGGGGGTCGAGGCCGGACAGGTCGGCGTGGGCGAGTTCCGCCAGTCCGCCGCCACCCGGCGGAATCGGCTCACCGGCCGCGGTCGAGAGCCGCGCGCCGAGCGCGGACAGCATGCCCGCGCCCCCGTCCGTGGTCGCGCTGCCGCCGACGCCGAACACGATCGTCCGCGCCCCCGCGTCCAGCGCGGCTCGCAGCAGTTCGCCGGAGCCGTAGGTCGACGCCGTGAGCGGCGCCAGGACGCCCGCCGGCAGCCGCTGCAACCCGCTGGCCTCCGCCATCTCCACCACCGCGGTGTCGCCGCGCAGCGCGAACGCGGCCGTCACCTCGTCGCCGAGGGGACCGGCGACCCGTGCCTCACGGCGCTCGAACCCGGCCGCGACCGCCGCGTCCACGGTCCCGTCGCCGCCGTCGGCCACGGGCAGCGCCTCGACCCGGAGGTCCGGCACGATCCGGCGCAAACCGGCCGCCACCCGCTCCGCGACCTGCACGGCCGTGAGCGAGCCCTTGAACTTGTCCGCGGCAACCAGCACCCCGCGGGTGCCGTGCACTGCAGCGTCCGCCACCTTGCCATCCCCTTGCTCTCCGGGCCCCGCGCGGGGGCCAGTCACGCCGCTGCGACCATAACCGGCGACCGGGCACGGCGCCATGCCCCGCCCGCTCCCCGAGAACCGCCGGGGACGGCCGGGGGAAAGCGGGTACACCGCTCTTATGACCCCTGCGGGCACCGATCCGGGCCGCGCCCGCCGCCCGGCATCCTCCGGCCACCCGGCCGCCACCGACCGCCCGGCCGCCACCGAGCGCCCGGACCCCGCCGACCGGGCCGACCTCGCCGACCGCGTCCTCGGCGGCTGGCTGGGCCGGATCGCGGGCAACATGCTGGGCAAGCCGGTCGAGCAGGGCGAGGTGTGGACCCGCGACCGCATCGACCGCTATCTGCGCCGGGCCGCCGCGCTGCCGCTCACCGACTACCTCCCCGAACCCGTGGGCGCCGACGACCTTCCGGAGCTGCGGCCCGAGTGGCGTGACTGCGTGCGCGGCCGTATCCGGGGCAGCTGCCGCGACGACGACATCGACTACGCGATCCTCGGCCTGGACCTGCTGGAGACCTACGGCTTCGGCTTCACCACCGAGCAGGTCGGCGACCTGTGGCTGCTGCGGCTGCCCTACCTTCAGACGTTCACCGCCGAGCGCGTCGCGTACCGCAACCTGGCGAACGGTCTCAGACCACCGCTGACCGCGACGTACGACAACCCCTACCAGGAGTGGATCGGCGCCCTGATCCGCGCCGACATCCACGGCTGGACCAGCCCGGGCGACCCGCGCCGCGCCGCCTCGCCGGCCCGCCGCGACGCGGTGCTGTCGCACACCGGCAACGGCGTGTACGGCGCCATGTGGGCGGCCGCGCTGATCGCGGCGGCGTTCACCGCTCCGAACGTCCATGCCGCGGTCGAGACGGCCCTCACGGTGATCCCGGCGAGCAGCCGGCTGGCCCGCACGGTACGCCGCGCCGCCTCCCTGCACGACACGGGGCTGCCCTGGGAGGACACCCTCACCACGCTCACCGAGGAGACCGCGGGGCTCGGCTGGATCCACACCGTCCCCAACGCCGCCGTCCTCACGGCCGGTCTGCTCTACGGCGACGGCGACTTCACCCGTACCATCGCGCTGACCGTCCGCGGCGGGCTGGACACCGACTCCAACGGTGCGACGGCAGGCTCGGTGGCCGGAGTGCTGACCGGAGCGCGGGCCGTCCCGGCCCAGTGGAAGGACCCCCTGGAGGACACCGTGCGCAGCGCGGTCTTCGGTTTCGACGGTGTCCGGATCAGCGAACTGGCCGAACGGACGCTGCGACTGGCTACCCTGCCAGGATGACGACTCCCGACATCCCGGACTACGCCACCTACATCGCCCGGCTGCCCCGCATCCTCGCCGGTGCCGCCACGCTCTTCCGCGACGCCGAGGGGCGGGTGCTGCTGGTCGAGCCCAACTACCGGGAGGGATGGGCGCTGCCGGGCGGCACGGTCGAGTCGGACGACGGTGAGACACCGCGCCAGGGCGCGCGCCGCGAGACGCTGGAGGAGATCGGCCTGGACCGGCGGCCGGGACGGCTGCTGGCCGTCGACTGGGTGCCCGGCACGGCACGCCCGCCGCTGGTGGCCTACGTCTACGACGGCGGGGTCCTTGCCGAGGAGGACCTGAAGGCGATCCGCCTGCAGGAGGAGGAGTTGCTGTCCTGGCGCCTCGTCCCGCGCGGCGACCTCGCCGCCCACCTGCCGGGTGCTCTGGGCCGCCGCGTCCTGGCCGCCCTGGACGTGCTCACCGAGAACAGGGGCACGGCGGAACTGGAGAACGGCCACCGGGTCGGCTGACCGCCCTCGCGCCGTGCGTCAGCCCTCCACGTCCCGGGGCTTCACGTCCGAGTCGCGCAGCCCCTCGTCCCGAGCGGCGACCCTGGCCTCCGTACGGTGGCCGCGCTCGATGTAGTCGCGCACGACCAGCTCCACGGCGTCCTGGGGGTTGCCCACCCCGGCGAGCACCATGACTTCGACGTCGAGCGAGACGGTCACCTTGGCCATGTGCGGACCGTAGCACCGCACCGGCCCCGGGCGGACGGATATCCGTTCGCCCGCCCGGCTCCCCCGCCCCTACCCTCTGTCCCATGGCCAAGCCCCTCGTCGCGATCCTCAGCGGCGCCGGTGTCTCCACCGACTCCGGGATCCCCGACTACCGCGGCCCCAACGGGCTGTGGCGGCGTGATCCGGAGGCCGAGAAGCTGGTGACGTACGACTCCTACATGGGCGACCCCGAGATCCGCCGCCGCTCCTGGCGGATGCGACGCGAGAACCAGACCCTGCGGGCCGAGCCGAACGCGGCGCACCACGCGGTCGCCGAACTGGATCGCTCCGGGGTGCCGGTCCGGGTCATCACCCAGAACGTGGACGGCCTGCACCAGCTGGCCGGAATGCCCGCCCGCAAGGTGCTGGAACTGCACGGCACCGCCCGCAGCGTCGTCTGCACCCGGTGCACGGCCCGCAGCCCCATGGACGAGGCGCTCGCCCGCATCGAGGCGGGCGAGGACGACCCGTCCTGCCTCGAATGCGGCGGCATCCTGAAGGCGGCCACGGTGATGTTCGGCGAGCGCCTGGACCCGGTCGTCCTCGGCCAGGCCGTCGCCATCACCAAGGCCTGCCACGTCTTCGTCGCCGTCGGCACCAGCCTCCAGGTCCAGCCCGCCGCCGGCCTCGCCGGCGTCGCCGCCGACCACGGCGCACGCCTGATCATCGTCAACGCCGAGGCCACTCCCTACGACGAGATCGCCGACGAGGTCGTCCGCGAACCGATCGGCACCGCACTCCCTCGACTGCTGCGCATCCTGAGCGCACAGGACCGGGACTGAGGCTCGGCCTGTCAGAACAGGGCCGATCCGCTCTCGAAGTCCAGCAGGCGCCTCTTGCGGTCCAGGCCGCCGCCGTAGCCGGTGAGGCTGCCGTCGGCGCCGACGACACGGTGGCAGGGGACGATGATGCCGATGGGGTTCTTGCCGTTGGCGAGGCCGACGGCACGGGAGGCGCCCGGGGAGCCGAGTGTGTCGGCCAGTTCGCCGTAGCTGCGGGTCTCGCCGTAGGGGATGGTGCGCAGCTGGTCCCAGACGCGGCGCTGGAACGGTGTCCCGTTCAGGCGCAGTGGCAGAGTGAACGTCTTCAGCTCGCCCGCGAAGTAGGCCTCCAGTTGTTCCTCGGCCGCGTCGAAGGCCGGCGTGGCGGCGCGGACGCCGAACACCTCCTCCCGTGGGCGGTGGCGTTGGTCGGTCATGTACAGGCCGCACAGCACACCGTCCTCGCAGACGAGGGTGAGGGGGCCGTAGGGGCTGTCGACGACGGTGTGCTGCTTCGTGTTCATCGTGGACGTCCTCAGACGGGAAGGAAGTTGATCGGGTGGCTGTCCGTGGCCCACAGGTACTGCACGGCGTACGCCCGCCACGGCCGCCAGGCCGCCGCACGGGCCGTGAGGGCCGCCGGTGTCGAGGGCAGGCCCAGCTCCTTGGCCGCACGGCGGATGCCGAGGTCGGTGGGGAGGAAGGCGTCGGGATCGCCCAGCGCGCGCATGGCGATGACGTCGACGGTCCAGGGGCCGAAGCCGGGGAGCGACAGCAGCCGGGCGCGGGTCTCCTGCCAGTCGCTCTCGGCTCCCAGGTGGAGGGTGCCGTCGGCGAGGTGGGAGACCAGCGTGGTGAAGGTCGTGCGCCGGGTGCGGGGCATCGCCAGGGACTCCGGGTCCAGGGCGGCCAGTGCCTCCGGTGCGGGGAAGAGGTGGGTGAGACCGCCCTCGGGGTCGTCGACCGGTTCGCCGTGGGCGAGGACCAGACGGGCCGCGTGGGTGCGGGCGGCGGCCGTGGAGACCTGCTGTCCGAGCACGGCCCGGACGGCGAACTCGGCCTCGTCCACGGTGCGCGGCACCCGTCGGCCGGGAGCCTTGTCGACGAGGGGCGCGAGGACGGGGTCGGTGCGCAGCTGGTCGTCCACGGCGGCCGGGTCGGCGTCCAGGTCGAGCATGCGCCGGCAGCGGCTGATGGCGACGGGCAGGTCACGCAGGTCACTGAGAACGAGGCGGCAGGCGATGTGGTCGGGCTGGGGCGTCAGGGCGACGATCCCGTTCCCGTACGGCAGCCGCAGCGTGCGCCGGTAGGCGCCGTCCCGCCACTCCTCCACGCCGGGGACGGCGGTCGCCGCCAGGTGACCGAAGAGGTTGTCCGGGTTGAGGGGGGTACGGAAGGGCAGACGCAGGGAGATGGCACCGGGGGCCGGGGTGGTGTTGGTCCCGGCGGTCTGCGGGGTCCTGGACGTGCCGTGGGTCGTCTTGGGTGTCTGCTTCCCGGGCGCCCGGGTGCGCAGTTCGCTGGGCGAGAGCGCGTAGACCTCGCGAACGGTGTCGTTGAAGGTGCGGATCGAGGAGAATCCGGACGCGAAGGCGATCTCCGCCATCGGCAGGGCCGTGGTCTCGATCAGCAGCCGGGCGGTCTGGGCACGCTGTGCGCGGGCGAGCGCGAGGGGGCCGGCGCCGAGCTCGGCCAGGAGCTGGCGTTCGACCTGGCGGCTGCTGTAGCCGAGGCGGTCGGCGAGTCCGGGCACGCCCTCGCGGTCGACGACGCCGTCGGAGATCAGCCGCATGGCGCGGGCCACGAGGTCGGCGCGCTGGTTCCACTCCGGCGAGCCGGGGCTGGTGTCGGGCCGGCAGCGCTTGCAGGCCCGGAACCCCGCCTGCTGGCATGCGGCGGCGCTCGGGTGGAAGACCATGTTCTCCGGCTTGGGCGGCACCACCGGGCAACTGGGCCGGCAGTAGATCCCCGTCGTCAGGACAGCCGTGAAGAACCATCCGTCGAACCGCGCGTCCTTCGACCGGACGGCGCGCACGCAGCGCTCCCGATCGGTGTGCATCCCGTTCCGCATGCCTCCAGCATCGGGCACGGGGCCTGCGAGGGCTGGCAGGAATCCGACATCGACGTCCGGTGTGCTGGAAGCGCACGGTCTGATCGCTCGCACCGGGCGGGGCGGGCGCCGCGGCGGTTCCTCAGCCGACCAGCGCGGTGAACGCCGCGTACGCCCGTTCGTCGAAGAGGACGAACCTGACCTCCTCGACCTCCGTCTCAGCGGCTCGCACCGTCTCCACGGCGATGCGGGCGGCGTCCTGCATCGGGTAGCGGTACACGCCGGTGGAGATGGCCGGGAAAGCGACGGTGCGGGCGCCCAGTTCGTCGGCGACGCGGAGGGATTCCCGGTAGCACGAGGCCAGCAGGCCGGAGCGGTCCTCGGAGGCGGACCAGACCGGGCCCACGGTGTGGATCACCCAGCGGGCGTCCAGTTCGCCCGCCGTGGTCGCGACGGCCTGGCCGGTGGGCAGGCCGCTGCCGTACCGGGAGGCGCGCAGGGCGCGGCATGCCGCCAGGATCGCGGGGCCGCCGCGGCGGTGGATCGCGCCGTCGACGCCGCCGCCGCCGAGCAGCGAGGAGTTGGCGGCGTTGACGATGGCGTCGGCGCTCTGTCGGGTGATGTCGCCCCGGGCGAGGGTGATGGTGGTGGTCATGGCTGCCGCAGCCTCCTCCAGACGGCCTTCGCCGCGTTGTGCCCCGACATGCCGTGCACGCCGGGTCCCGGCGGGGTGGCCGACGAGCAGATGAAGACGGCCGGGTGGGGGGTCTGGTACGGGAACAGGGACAGTTTGGGGCGCAGCATGATCTGGAGCCCGGAGACCGCGCCGGTGGCGATGTCACCGCCGACGTAGTTGGCGTTGCGGGCGGCCACCTCGGCCGGGCCTGCGGTGGCGCGGGCCAGGACGAGGTCGCGGAAGCCGGGGGCGAATCGCTCCAGCTGGCGTTCTATGGCGTCGGTGAGGTCACCGTCCCAGCCGTTGGGCACATGGCCGTACGCCCAGAAGACGTGCTTGCCCTCCGGGGCGCGGGTGGGGTCGACGACGCTGGGCTGAACGGTGATCATGAACGGTCTGCCGGGGGCGCGGCCCTCGCGGGACGCGGCGCGCAGTGCGGTGCCGATCTCGGCCTGGCTCGCGCCGATCTGCACCGTGCCCGCCGCGCGGGCCTCGGGGGCGGTCCATGGGACCGGGCCGTCCAGGGCGTAGTCGATCTTGAAGACGCCGGGGCCGTACCGGTACGCGTCGTAGTAGCGGCCGAGGCCGGCGATACGGGCGAGCGCGGTCGGTGAGGTGTCGAAGACGTAGGCACGGGCGGGCGGCAGGTCGTCCAGGCGCTTGACCTCGTAGTCGGTGTGCACGGCGCCGCCGAGATCCTGAAGGTAGGCGGCGAGGGCGTCGGAGATGGCCTGCGAGCCGCCGCGGGCCACGGGCCAGCCGCGGGCGTGCGCGGCCAGGGCGAAGACCAGGCCGACGGCGCCGGTGGCGAACCCGCCGAGCGGGACCATGACGTGGGCGACGAGGCCGGCGAAGAGGGCCTTGGCCCGCTCGTCGCGGAAGCGGCGCATCAGCCAGGTCGAGGGCGGCAGCCCGGCCAGGCCGAAACGGGCGAGGGTGACGGGGTCGCGCGGCAGCGCCGTGAGCGGCAGGGACATGAAGTCCCGCACGAGCGTGTCCCACTTGGGCAGGAACGGTGCGACCAGCCTGCGGTACGTGCCCGCGTCGCGCGGTCCGAAGGAGGCGGCCGTCTCGGCGACGGAGCGGGCCAGGACCGCCGCGGTGCCGTCGGGGAAGGGGTGGGCCATGGGCAGCGGAGCGTTCAGCCACTGAAGGCCGTAGCGCTCGAGGGGCAGCGCGCGGAACGCCGGTGAGCTGATGGCGAGGGGGTGGGCGGCCGAGCACGGGTCGTGCCGGAAGCCGGACAGGGTGAGCTCCTCGGTGCGGGCGCCGCCGCCGACGGTGGACCTCGCCTCGAACAGGGCCACGGAGAAGCCCCGGCGTGCCAGCTCCACGGCAGCGGTCAGTCCGTTCGGCCCCGCACCCACCACGACCGCATCGAGCATCGACGGCACCTTCGGACCCCTTCGTCAGCCGATGGTCACTCGTGGTCAGGATATGCCGCGGGACCGACACCCAGGGGCACCGGGCCGCGGAGCCCGAGGTTCCGCCCGGAAGGCATCCGGCCGGGGGCGCCTGGCCCGCCCTCCTCAGTGCGAGGGTGTCAGCAGACCGGCCACCCGGCGGGCCGTCGCCGCGTCCCGGGCCGCCGTGAACGGCAGCGCGTTGCCGCCGGTGACACGGAACGGCTCGCCGGCCGTCGTCAGGTGGACTCCGCCCGCCTCCTCGACCAGCAGCAGGCCGGCCGCGTGGTCCCAGGCCGCCTCCCAGGAGAACGCCGTCGCGTCCAGTTCACCGCGGGCGACGGCCAGGTACTCCAGCCCGGCCGAGCCACAGACCCGGGGTTCGACACCGTCCGTCCACAGGCCGAGCAGGGCGCGCTTCTGTTCGTCCGTCGTGTAGTCCGGGTGGGAGGTGGCCACCCGCAGGGCGCGGTCCGGGTCGGGGGCGCCGGCACGCAGCCGCTCACCGTCGAGGCGGGCGCCCCGGCCGCGCACGGCGGTGGCGAGCCGGTCGTGCGCCGGCGCGTACGTCCAGGAGGCCAGCACGACCCCGCCCAGGGCCAGGGCCACCAGGGTGCAGAAACCGGGGTCGCCGTGGACGAACTGCCGCGTGCCGTCCACCGGATCGACGATCCACACCGGCGCTTCGCCGCGGATCGCCTCGTACACCGCCGGGTCGGCGTGCACCGCCTCCTCGCCGACCACCACGGAGCCGGGCAGCAGGCCGCCGAGCGCGTCGGTGAGGTACCGCTCGGTCAGCCGGTCGGCGTCCGTCACCAGGTCGTGCGGACCGGACTTCTGGTCGACCTCGTGGTCCGCGAGGCGCCGGAAGCGGGGCATGATCTCGGCCGCGGCCGCCTTGCGGACCGCCTCCTCCACGTCGGCCGAGTGGCGCTCGGCGAACTCTCCCACAAGGACGTCGTCCAGGGGGGACCTCCGGGTTCTGCTCTGTTCGATCACGTCCCCATGAGACCACGCGCCGCTGACAATCCCCGCCCGTCCGGTGCACCGGGGGTGGAATGGGGATGAACAGCAGGTGCCGCGCACGGCCGTCTCAGCGCCCGACCGCGTACCCCTGCATCCCCCGGGGGTTGGCGGCGGCCGACAGGATGCCGGTCCGGGGGTCCCGGGCGACCGCGCACAGGCGTCCCTCGGACCAGGGCTCGCCGACCGTCACGCGGTGGCCGCGCCGGCTCAGCTCCGCGACGACCTCCGGGGCCGTGCGGGACTCCACGGTGACGCTGCCGGGGCGCATCCCGCGCGGGTAGAACGACCCCGGGAAGGAGTCGTTGTGCCAGTTCGGAGCGTCCACGGCCCCTTGGAGGTCGAGGCCGCCGCGAACGGCGGCGCGCAGGGCCACCGCGAGGAAGAAGTGCAGCTGCCACTGGTCCTGCTGGTCGCCGCCGGGTGTGCCGAAGGCCATGACGGGCACGCCGTCGCGCAGGGCGATGGACGGGGTGAGCGTGGTGCGCGGGCGGCGGCCGGGGGTGAGCGAGTTGGGCAGGCCCTCCTCCAGCCAGGTCATCTGCAGCCGGGTGCCGAGCGGGAAGCCCAGTTCGGGCACGACGGGGTTGGACTGGAGCCAGCCGCCGCTGGGCGTGGCGGAGACCATGTTGCCCCAGCGGTCGACGACATCGATGTGACAGGTGTCGCCGCGGGTGCCCCCGTCGGGGGCGACCTCCGGTTCGCCCGGCACGGGCGAGGCCGGCGACTTGGCGACCGTCGGCTCCCCGACGCCCATCGCGTCGAACTCCCCCGCATCGCCGACGATCCGGTGCGCGTGCCGGCTCAGACGCGGGGCGCGCCCGCCGGGGCTGCCGGGCCGCAGTTCACAGGAGGCCGTGTCGCCGACCAGCTTGCGCCGTTCGGCGTTGTACTCCGGCGACAGCAGTTCGGCCAGCGGCACGTCGGCGGCGTCCCCGTACCAGGCCTCCCGGTCGGCCATGGCGAGCTTGCAGCCCTCGACCAGCAGATGGACGTAGTCGGCGGATCCGTACGCGGGCAACTCGGGTGGGAGCAGGGCGAGTTGCTGGAGGAGGACCGGGCCCTGACTCCAGGGGCCCGCCTTGCACACCCTCCAGCCGTTCCAGTCGTACGTCACCGGGGTTTCGTAGGTCGCGGACCAGGCGGCGAGGTCGTCGGCCGTGAGGGTGCCGGAGTGCCGCTCGCCGCTGGTGTCCATGGTGGGCCGCCGGGCCTGGCGGACCAGGGCCTCGGCGACGAAGCCGCGGCGCCACACCTGACGGGCGGCCTCGATCCGGGCCTCCCGGTCACCGGCGCCCGCGGTCTCGGCGAGCAGTCTCTGCCAGGTGGCGGCGAGCGCGGGGTTGCGCAGCAGCTCCCCGGGCCGCGGCGGGCGCCCGCCGGGCAGATAGACCTCGGCCGAGGAGGTCCACTCGGTCTCGAACAGGCGCCGTACGGTCGTGACGGTCTCCCCGACGCGCTCCACGGGGGCGTGCCCGTGCTCCGCGTAGCCGATGGCGTACTTCAGGACGTCGGCGAGGTCCTTGGTGCCGTGGTCGCGCAGGAGCAGCATCCAGGCGTCGAAGGCGCCGGGGACGGCGGCGGCGAGCGGTCCGGTGCCGGGTACGAGGTCCAGTCCCAGCCCGCGGTAGTGGGTGACCGTCGCTCCGGCCGGTGCCACCCCCTGCCCGCACAGCACGCGCACCTCGCCGTCCGCCGGCGCGAGCAGGATCGGCGCCTCCCCGGCGGGCCCGTTGAGGTGCGGCTCCACGACATGCAGCACGAACGCCCCGGCCACGGCCGCGTCGTAGGCGTTGCCGCCGTCCTCCAGCACGGCCATCGCCGACTGCGAGGCCAGCCAGTGTGTGGAGGACACCATGCCGAAGGTGCCCTGGAGAGTCGGACGTGTCGTGAACATAGGACCTCTCACCTCGTGGTCTGCGGAACTGGCGGGTGCGCGTGCTGACCGCCGCGGCCGGGAGGGCGCGGTCGTGGTCGGCGCCCGCCGGTGCCGGCTCGGTGCGGATGCCCCTCCGCTCGCCCAGGGCGCGTGGAGGTCACCGTCGGGCGAACCGGCCCGACGGCGCCGGCCCGGCGGCACGGGCCAGGCGTGTGCGCAGCGTGCCGGCGAACTCCTCCGCCCGCGCCAGCTGGGTCCGCAGGTCCGCCACCCGCTGCTGTGCCGCCTGCTCGTACTCCCGCACGCGGGCGAGGAGCTCTTCGCGTTCGCCGTCGGTGAGGCCGTCACCGGCGTCGAGGCGGTCGGTGGCCGCCAGCAGGTCACGCATCTCGTCGAGGGTGAACCCGAGCGGCTTCATACGGCGGATGACCATGAGGCGGGCGACATCGGCCTCGGTGTACAGGCGGAAGCCGCCCTGGGAGCGCGCGGAGGGAATGACCAGGCCCGTCTCCTCGTAGTGCCGGATGGTGCGCAGCGACAGCCCGGTCCGTGCGGCGACCTCGCCGATCTGCATGTGCTTGCCGCTCACGCCTCTGCCTTCCCTGGTCTCGTGCCGTGCTGCACGGCGACGGCTTCGATCTCTACCGTAACGTTAGGGTAGGGTTGCTGGTCGGAGTACGGGCACCGTTCCGTGCCCACCCACCCTTGGTGCGGGAGCACTTCCCGTGACCGTCAGCCGTGTCGGGGCCGACGACGCCCCCGGCGAAGACCGATGCGTGCAGGAGAGAGCAGAGCGGATGCCCATGACGCCCCGCGCCGCCGCCTGCCCGCCGTGACCCTTCGCCCCTGAGCAGCGGTCACTGCCGCCGACCGCCTCCCACCGACTTCGGTCCGCCGACGCGCGGGCTTCGCGACGGGCCGCCCCGGTCCTCTCGCGCCCTCCCGCACACCCCCTTCCCCTCGGGTGTGCCCGAACACGACAGGTACTGCCCTCTTGTCCGCTCCTGCGCTCTCTCCCGCCGCGCGGCTGCGCGGCCTCAGGCCCGACTGGATCACCGATCCCAAGGTGTGGCGCACCGAGGTCCTCGCGGGACTCGTCGTCGCGCTCGCCCTGATTCCCGAGGCGATCTCGTTCTCCGTCATCGCCGGGGTCGACCCGCAGATCGGTCTGTTCGCCTCCTTCACCATGGCCGTGACGATCTCGGTCGTCGGCGGCAGGCGGGCGATGATCTCCGCCGCGACCGGCGCTGTCGCCCTGGTCATCGCGCCCCTCAACCGGGATCACGGACTCGGTTACCTCGTCGCCGCGGTCATCCTGGCCGGTGTCTTCCAGGTGGTCCTCGGTGCGCTGGGCGTGGCGAAGCTGATGCGGTTCGTTCCCCGCAGCGTGATGGTCGGCTTCGTCAACGCCCTCGCCGTCCTGATCTTCATGGCGCAGGTGCCGGAGATGCACGACGTACCCTGGGCCGTCTACCCGCTGATCGCCGGCGGGCTGTTGACGATGGTGTTCTTCCCGAAGGTCACCAAGGTGGTCCCGGCGCCGCTCGTCTCCATCTTCATCCTCACCGCGATCACCGTGGCCGCCGGGATCGCCGTACCGACCGTCGGCGACAAGGGCGCACTGCCCTCCTCCCTGCCGGTACCCGGCCTGCCCGACGTGCCGTTCACGCTCGACACGCTGACCACCATCGCCCCCTACGCGCTCGCCATGGCTCTGGTCGGACTCATGGAGTCGCTGATGACCTCGAAGCTCGTCGACGACATCACCGACACCCACTCCTCCAAGACCCGCGAGTCCATCGGCCAGGGCATCGCCAACATCGTCACCGGCTTCTTCGGCGGCATGGGCGGTTGCGCCATGATCGGCCAGACCATGATCAATGTGAGGGTGTCCGGCGCCCGGACCCGCCTTTCCACGTTCCTGGCGGGCTCGTTCCTGATGGTGCTGTGCATCGTCTTCGGGCCGGTCGTCTCCGACATCCCCATGGCCGCCCTGGTCGCGGTCATGGTGATGGTGTCGTTCACGACCTTCGACTGGCACTCCGTCGCCCCGAGGACGCTCAAGCGGATGCCGGCCGGTGAGATCACCGTCATGGCCATCACGGTCGTCGTCGTGGTCGCCACCCACAACCTCGCCATCGGTGTGGTCGTCGGCTCGATCACCGCCATGGTCGTCTTCGCCAGGCGCGTCGCCCACCTGGCGAACGTCACGGCGGTCACCGACCCCGACGGCAGCAGCGCCGTCTACTCCGTGACCGGCGAACTGTTCTTCGCCTCGTCCAACGACCTGGTCGGCCAGTTCGACTACGCCAACGACCCCGAGAGGGTCGTCATCGATCTGAGCGCCGCCCACATCTGGGACGCCTCGTCGGTCGCCGCGCTCGACGCGATCGAGACGAAGTACGCCCAGCGCGGGAAGTCCGTCGAGATCATCGGCCTGAACGAGCCGAGCGCCCGGATCCGCGAAAAGCTCAGCGGCGAGCTCACCGGCAGCCACTGACCAGCCTGTGCGGCACACGAGGGCCGCCGCGGGGCCACCGGCGTCCGCGGCGGCCCTCGTCGCTCTCGCGCATGAGCGAGGGACGGAGTGAGTGCTCACTCCCGGGGCCCGTTGTTACGGCCACCGGGCACGGGGCACTCGCCTGCCCATGGCACTCACACTGGGCACGCACCGTTCGCGCGGCTCCGGCCGGAGGCCGGCCGCTTCCATCGGCATCGGTGTCGCAGCGGGTGTGACGGCTGCGGCGGGTCTCCGGCTCGGGCGCAAGGCGGCCATGATCCGCAAGATCGGCACGGGGCACCCGCTCAAGCACCGCGCGCTGGACCTGGCGGCCGGCGCGATGCAGCCGAAGTACCCGCTCGACGCGATGAGCACCTACCTCGACGGCTTCCACCTCTACGCCGACGACCTGGGCCGGCAGGTGGAGGCAGCGCACTTCTGCATCCACCTCCGGCACGATCTGCACCAGTGCGTGATCTTCGACCGCAACGCACCCGACGCCCGTCTGATCGGCATCGAGTACATCGTCAGCGAGGAGCGGTTCCGCGGTCTGCCCGAGGACGAGAAGCGGCTGTGGCACAGCCACCACTACGAGGTGAAGTCCGGCGTCCTCACCGCCCCGGGCATCCCGGACCTGGCCGAGCACGCCTACTTCGAGGACCTCGTGACCACGTACGGCAAGACCTTCCACACCTGGCAGTACGACCGTGACGACTTCCCCTATGGAATTCCGCAGCTGATGATGGGTTTCACCGGGGACGGGCAGGCCATGGACGAGATGGTCCGGGCCCGGGACGAGCGGCTCGGCATCTCCACCTCCCGCAAGCGGCAGAACCGGGCGGACATCCCCATGCCGGAGGTGGCGCCGGGCGCCAACGCATGGGAGAGCGGCCGCACGGTACAGACACGCGTCGAGGAGCTGGACTTCAGGCGCTGACCGCGGCTTGCCCGGCCGGAGCCCGGATGCCGCGTCCGTGAGTGTGGTGGACCTGCCGCGCGAAGCTCGCCGGAGTCGTGAGAGTGCCCGGTTCGCTCGGTCGGTGGTTGCCGTGCGGGTGGCCCGGTGTCCGGCCCGCGTGCAGGGTACGGGCCGGACACCGGGGTTTCCATGGGCGATCCGGGCGAGCGGGTGCCGGCCCGCCCGCCGGGCGCCGGGCTCGCCCGACCACCAGGCCGGGGGGCGTGGACCCCTACGGCTGCGGCGCCGCGTCCCCGCACAGGTGCACCTCGACGCCCAGCTCGGCGAAGAGCGCCGCCTTGGCGCGCAGCGCCTTGTCCGCGGTGGCCGCGTCGGGGGCGTAGGCGACGTTGAGGTGGTTGGCGCGATGGCGGGCCATGAACTGGTCGCGGGTGACCCCGTGCAGGACCGCGTGCATGATCGGCCACTGGTGGTTGGTGGCCTCCAGGCGGCGCCGCGTCTCCTCCTCGGGAAGTTCGACGGCGCTCGCGCGGCCGAGGTCGACGTGCAGCCGGCCGTCCATCAGGAACACCCGCGACCAGACGATCTCGCCGGGCTTGGATACACCGCTGAGGGTGCCGCCGCCGAGCGGGAAGAACATCGGGGGCTGGCGCATGCTGTACGACTTGTCGTAGCCGCCGTTGTGGGAGGCGGGCACGGAACCGGAGATCTCGAAGACCCAGACGAACCGACCGTCGTACTCCTCGCCCCAGCGGATGTCGTGCAGCGTGGTGGCCGGGTCCAGGCCCATCGCGGTCCAGATGCGGTTGGTGACGAGGGAGTCGACGGCGACACCTTCATCGACCTCGTTGAAGTGCGGCAGCGGCGCGCCCGCGTAGAGCTCGCGGGAGCCGTCGCGGCTGAGCACGGGCGGGCGCTGAACGTTGTTGAGCAGGCCCTCGGCCAGGTCGCTCGCCGGGACGGTGTCCTTCAGGCCCTGCTGGTACTGGATGCCGACCGCGTCGAGGCCGAAGTCGTCGGCGATGCGCAGCGCGGCGATGTACATCTTGAACTGGCTGAGCAACTGGGCGTCGGTGAGTTCGGTGGCCTCGTCGGTGCCGGTGTGGAAGGTCATGCCGGCGGCGTCGAGCCAGGCGCGGACCGCCTGCGCCTCCTCGTCCGAGACCTTCTTCATCTCGGCGACCAGCGCGCTCTGCGACAGGCGCTCCTTGTAGATGCCGAGCGGGTTGAGGAACTCGTCGTCGATGATGGCGTTGTACATGCCCATGCAGCCCTCGTCGAAGACGCCGATGATCGCCTTCTCCTCGCGCAGTTGCCGCGCGAGGGCCACGCCCAGTTCGGTCTCGGGGTCCTCGGGCAGGGGCGGCAGCGGCCGGACGTGGCCCGTGTCGTGGGTGAGTGTGCCGGTCTCCAGCCAGGTGCGCAGTCCGTCCCGCGCCCAGTCGTCGGTGAAGTCGGTGCTCCACAGGACGGAGTAGTCGCGTCCGGCCTTGGTGAGGCTCCCGGCGAGGTTCAGCAGGCCGACCAGGCCGGGGAACTCCCCGCTCCAGTTGGCCACGACCAGGATCGGGCCCTCGTGGCTGCGCAGGCCGGCCAGGACGTGGTGGCTGTACTGCCAGACGGCCTCGACGACGATCAGCGGGACGTCCTTGGGCAGGGTCTTGAAGACCTCGATGCCGGCGCGCTGGCTGTCGATGAAACCGTGGCCCTTGGCCTCGTCGACCACGTGGCCACGGCGCACCTTCCAGCCGAGGTCGGTCAGGGCCGCGGCGAGGTCGTTCTCCAGCTTCTCCTGGGTGGGCCAGCAGGTGACGTTGGCGGCGGGGCGCAGGTCGCCGCTGGCCACGGTGTAGACGGTGTGCGGCTCGGCGGCCGGCGGCCGGTTGAGCTCGGGCAGGGCGTACGTGGTCATGCGGTCTCCGTCGGTGGTTCGGGTGTGCGCCGAGGCTCGGCCGGCCGTGCGTGTGCGCCGGTGTGAGCGCCTCTGCGGATGTGTCGCGCCCGTGGCGTGCACGGGCACATGACTGTGTCTTTGCGGGTCTGGGCTGCGGTCAGCGCTCCTGCAGTGCCGCCAGCGTGTGGACGGCGTCCGCGGTGTCCGGGTACAGCCGCCGGTAGAGGGCGTACAGCGCGTCGTAGCGCGCGGCGTTCTCGGCGCGTGGCGTCACCGTCTCGCGTACCGGGTTCCAGTCGTCGACGGAGGCGTGGCCGACGAGCTGGGCGGCCAGCAGCGCACCACCGTAGCTCGCGCCGATCGTGATGGTGCGCAGTTCCTGCGGGCGGCCGGTGATGTCGGAGACGATCTGGGTCCACAGGGAGCCCTGGGTGCCGCCGCCGACGGCGACCACCCGGCGGATGTCTCCGCCGGCCTCCTCGATGACCTCGATGTTGTGGCGGACGCCGAACCCGGTGGCCTCCAGGGCCGCCCGGTACAGGTCGCCGCGGGTGTGGGAGAGGGTCAGCCCGGCGATGACCCCGCGGGCGTGCGGGTCCATGACCGGGGTGCGCTCGCCGGAGAAGTACGGCAGCATCAGCAGGCCGCCCGCGCCGGGGCCGGACTCGTCGGCCAGCCGGGTGAGTTCGGTGTGGTCGGCGCCGTCGAACAGGTCGCGCAGCCAGTTGGTGACGGCTCCGGAGGTGGCCATGCCGCCCGCCAGGTTGCGGGTGCCGGGCAGGGACCCGACCGTGGCCCACAGGGACGGGCTGGTGAGCGGCTTGGGCACGGTGTGCACGAGGAACATGGTGGTGCCGTACATCAGCATCAGATCGCCGGTGTGCTGCGCACCCACGCTCAGTGCCTCGGCCCAGGCGTCGATGGTGCCGGTGGTGACGGGGATGCCGGCGGGCAGTCCGGTCTCCCGGGCGGCCTGGGCGGTGACGGTGCCGGCCGCCTCGCCGGACCAGGCGAGTGGCGGCAGTTCGATGCCGGGGGCCACCTCGGCGGCCCAGGGGGCGTACCAGCTGCGGGCGTGCGTGTCGTACAGCGGGGTGCACTGACTGGCCGAGTGGTGGTCGAGGACGTAGGCGCCGGTGAGCTGCCGGACCAGCCAGGAGCTGGGCATGTAGAGGCGGCGGGCCCGGGCGTAGAGACCGGGCTCCTCCTCGGCGATCCAGGCGATCTTCGGCCCCGCGGCCTGCGTGCTCAGGGCCGAGCCCGAGCGGCGGATGATCTCCTCGGCGCCGAGCCGCTCCTCGATCCGGTCGATCTGGCGGACCGAGCGGGTGTCCACCCCGTAGAGGATGGCGGGGCGCAGCGGTGCGTCGTGCTCGTCGGTCAGCAGGACGCAGGGTCCCATGCCGCTGACGCCGACGGCGACGACGGCGGTGTCGGCGGGCCCGGTCAGCTCGCGGGCGAGTTCGGTGAACTCTCGCCACCACACGGAGGCGTCCATCTCGAAGCGGCCGGGTCCCGGCCGTGCGGGTCTGTGCTCCCGTACGGCCGAGCGGATCAGGGCACCGTCGAGGCCGACCAGGACGCCCTTGCTGCTCGACGTGCCGATGTCCACGCCGATGACTGCGTTGCGAGGCATGTCCAGGACCATTGCAGAAATCGATTTCAAGGTCAAGGGTCCGCGCGGCGGTCGCGAATTCCGCAGGTAAGAGCCTTTGATCCGTGCAAGGCCGACACCCCGGCACGCCCGGGTGTCTCACCTCTTGACACCCCTGGGGACCCCCTCTACGTTTCGGTGAAATGGATTTCAGAGGTGTTCCACCGCGGTATCGGGTGCCGCCTCGCCCTTCCGCGCCCCGCGGTGCCTAGCCGGCCCGCGGCGCGCCCCCGTACTCCACCATGAGGGCAAGACACGATGACGACCTTTGGACTCGACGGCATCTCCCGCAGGACGCGTGCCGTGAGCCGTTCCATCAGCGCCGAGAACTTCACCGGCGCCAAGTCCGGCGGCGGCCGCGCCACCGAGGGCACCGGTGCCGTCGCGGCGAGCCGGCTGGGGCCGGGCTGGAAGATCTCCCCCAGCATCGACATCACCGCCGGTGAGACGGCGGTGCTCGCCGACATCGAGGGCCCCGGCACCATCCGCCACCTGTGGTGCACCACCGACCCGCACACGGCCTGGCGCGGCACCCTGCTGCGGATGTACTGGGAGGGCGAGGACGACCCGGCCGTCGAAGTGCCGCTCGGCGACTTCTTCTGCAACGGCTGGAACACCTTCAGCCAGGTCTCGTCCGTGCCGGTCGCCGCCAACCCCAACGGCGGGTTCAACGCCTACTGGCCGATGCCCTTCCGCCGCGGCGCGCGCATCACCCTGGAGAACCTGACCGCCGAGAAGGTCACGCTCTACTACCAGGTGGACTACGAGCTGGACGAGGTCGGCGAGGACGCCTCGTACTTCCACGCCCAGTGGCGCCGCAGCCACCCGGTACCCTTCGGCCAGGTGCACACCCTGCTTGACGGCGTCACCGGCGCCGGCAGCTACGTCGGCACCTACCTGGCCTGGGGCGTCAACAGCCCGGGCTGGTGGGGCGAGGGCGAGCTGAAGTTCTATCTGGACGGCGACGACGCGTTCCCGACGATCTGCGGCACCGGCACCGAGGACTACTTCGGCGGCGCCTGGAACTTCGACGTACCCGGCCAGGGCTACACCGCCTACACCACGCCCTACCTGGGCCTGAACCAGATCCTGCGTCCGGACGGGCTGTACCGCAGCCAGCAGCGGTTCGGGATGTACCGCTGGCACGTCCTGGACCCGATCCGCTTCCGTGAGGACCTCCGCGTCACCGTGCAGAGCCTCGGCATCGGCCCGGGCCAGGGCAACGGCCTGCCGCACCGCTACCGCCACACCAGCGACGACATCGCGAGCACCTCGCTGTTCTACCTGGACGCCCCGTCCTCCGGGTCCCGTCCGGCCACGCCGGACCTGCTCACCCTCGAAGTCGACTGACCCGTCTGCTCCCAGCCCCATCCCACTCCGACAGGAGCGCACACATGCTCCAGCACGGCAACGACGCCGAGCGTCCCGCCAGACCCTTCGGCCCCGCCGGCGCCTCCGGCACGCCGGGCCGCGGCTTCCCCGCCGGCACCTCGCGCCGCCGCTTCCTGACCGCGACGGCGGGCGCCGGGGCGGCCCTGGCGTCCCCGGCCCTGCTCACCGGCTGCGGCACCGCCCAGGCGAAGGGGGGCAACCTCCAGTTCTGGAACTTCTACGGCCCGCAGCGCTCACCCGACCCGGCGATCAACGCGCAGTCCAAGTGGTTCACCGACATGGTCGCCAAGTGGAACGCCACCCACCAGGCGCAGATCGACCTGGTGTATCTGCCGCAGCCCACCTACCTCAACGGATTCAAACTGCCGTCCGCCTTCGCCACCGGCGAGGGCCCGGACGTCTTCCTGCTCTCCCCCGGCGACTTCCTGCGCTACTACAACGGCGGCGTGCTGGCCGACCTGACTCCGTACATGGAGAAGGAGGCCATCGACGACTTCGGCTCCGCGCTCGACAGCCGCAAGGTCGACGGCAAGGTGTACGCCCTCCCCATGGAGATCGAGCCGCTGGCGATGTTCTACGCCCAGGACGTGTGGGAGAAGGCCGGCCTGTCCGAGGCGGACATCCCCACCACCTGGGACCAGATGCTCGACGTCGGCGACAAACTGCGCACCAGGACCCGGGCCGGCCTGGTGTTCGAGACCAACCCGGGCTACTACCAGAACTTCACCTGGTACCCGTGGATGTGGCAGGGCGGCGGCGACGTACTGGACCAGCAGGGCGACGTCGCCTTCGACTCCAAGGCCACCCGCCAGGCCCTGGCGCTCTGGCAGGACGCGGTGCGCCACGGCATCGCCCCGCGCACGCTCCCCGCCGCCGGCGACGTGATCGGCGGCTTCAAGGGCGGCAACGTCGCCATGTGGCAGCAGGGCATCTGGAACGTCTCCAGCTTCAAGGCGTTCGCACCCCAGTACAAGTACGGGGTCTTCAAGCTGCCCTTGCCGCCGGGCGGCACGTACGTGACCACGCTCGGCGGCTGGTCGTTCTGCGCCAACGCGCAGGGCCGCAACCCCGAGGCGGCGGCCGAGTTCTGCGTCTGGGCGCTGGGGTCCATGAAGGACGACTCGATCGACCGGATGGTCGACTGGTGCGTCGGCGCCAAGTCCGACGTGGCGCCCCGCACCAGCGCCCTGGAGCGCGGAGCCGCCAAGGGCGGCTACGACTCCGCGATCATGAAGAAGTTCAAGGACGAGATCTTCCCGGGCGGCCGCGCCGAGCCGCGCTATCCCCCGGTCGTCTACAAGGCGATCTCCGACGCCATCCAGGGCACCATGCTCGCGGGCCGCGGGGTGGCCGGTGAGGCGGAGCGAGCCACCCGGTCCATCGCTGCCTACACCAAGAGCTACAAGGGGGCGAGCCTGATATGAGCAGCGTCCCCGCACAGGAGGGCCGGCGCACCTCACTCGCCCCGGCCCAGGCACCCGCCTCGTCCGACGGGCGCAGGCTGAGCCGCAAGCACCGCGAGTGGCTGGCCGCCGGCCTGTTCCTCGCGCCCGACGTGCTCGGGCTGCTGGTCTTCGTCGCCGTCCCGATGGTCCTCTCCATCGGTCTGAGCTTCTTCCAGGTCAGCGGCTTCGGCAGCTACGAGTGGATCGGGCTCGGCAACTACCGGCGGATGATGGACGACCCGCTGTTCTGGGACTCCATGAAGATCACCGGCGAGTACGTGGTGATCCTCGTCCCCGTCCTGTTCTGCGTGAGCCTCGGGCTCGGCCTCCTGGTCAAGCAGAAGCTGCCCGGCGCCGGGGCGTACCGCACCGCGCTCTTCCTGCCGTACGTCATCAGCCTCGTGGTGGTCGGCGTGCTGTGGAAGTTCCTGCTGGACGAGCAGACCGGTGTGGTCAACCGGGCCATGCGGGCGGCCGGCTTCGACGGCGAGTCCTGGCTGGGCAGCCCGTCCCTGGCCCTCGGCTGCGTCATCGCCGTCATGGTGTGGGTGATGATGGGCTACTACATGATCATCTTCTTGGCGGGGCTCCAGGAGATCCCGAAGGAGTTCTATGAGGCCGCCAGGCTCGACGGGGCGGGCCCGTGGACGACCTTCCGCACGATCACCTGGCCGCTGCTGCGCCCCACCAGCTTCTTCGTCCTGTTGATGTCGACGGTCGCCGCGATCACCGGCGGTCTCGACCTGATCTTCGTCCTGACCAACGGTGGCCCGGCCAACGGCACCTCGCTGGCGATCTTCTACATCTACCAGCAGGCCTTCGGCTTCGGTGAGTACGGCTATGCCTCGGCGATGGGCTCGTTCCTGGTGCTGATCATGGTCGCCGTCTCCGCGGTGATCTTCAAGTTCACGAGAGGCGGGAGGTTCGACGATGGCGAGTGACGCCACGGCGGCCCAGGCCACCCCACCGGCCGGCCGGCGCCGGCTCACCTCACGCGCCGGACTCACGGCCCTGGCCGTCGTCCTGTCGCTGATCAGCGTCTTCCCGGTGCTGTACATGGTCACGTCGTCCTTCAAGACGCGGGCCACCGTCACCGACGGGAGCCTGGTCCCCCGCGACTTCACGTTCGACAACTTCGTCTACGTCTTCACCGAGGTGCCGTTCGCGCGCTACCTGTGGAACAGCTTCTTCATCTCCGCGGTGATCACCGTCGCGGCGCTGTTCTTCCACTCGATGGCCGCCTACGCACTGGCCCGGCTGCGCTTCCCGGGCCGTGAGAAGCTCTTCGGCGCGATCTTCGCAACGCTGCTGGTCACCGCGCCGGTGGTGCTGATCCCGCTGTTCCTGGTGGCCCGCCAGCTGGGCCTGCTCGACAGCTACGCCGGCCTGATCATCCCGGCGATCTTCAACGCCTTCGGCATCTTCCTGCTGCGCCAGTTCTACCTGGGGCTGCCCAAGGAGCTGGAGGAGGCGGCGATCGTGGACGGCTGCGGTCCCTGGAGGGTCTACTGGAACATCGTCCTGCCGATGTCCCGGCCCATCCTCTCGGCCCTGGCGATCTTCTTCTTCCTGGCCAATTGGAACGCCTTCGTCTGGCCGCTGGTCGCCACCAACGACCAGTCCCTGACGGTGGTCCAGCTCGGCATCGCCTCCTTCCAGACGCAGTACGGCTCCAACTGGAACTACATCCTGGCGGCGGCCACCGTGGCCGCGCTGCCCATGCTGGCGCTGTTCTTCGTCTTCCAGCGGCAGATCGTGGAATCGATCAAGACGTCCGGACTGAAGTAGCGGCCCGGCACCCGGAAAGGGGCGCCGCACCGGTCGGGTGACCGGTGCGGCGCCCCTTTCCGCTGCCGTCCGTGACCTTGCCGCGCAAGGGCCGTGGGGCCGTCCGCCCGGTGCGTCCGGCGCCCGTCCGCGTGGTTCGTCACTCCGGGGCGACGGGTCCGGCGGTGCTCTCCCTGATCTGGAGTCTGGTGCGCAGCACCACGGTCTGCAACGGCGCCGTGCTGCCTTCCATGCGCTGCAGCAGCAGGTCGGCGGCAGTGCGCCCGAGCTCGTACGACGGCAGTTCCACCGCCGTCAGCGACGGTCGCACCAGCGACGCCCAGGGCACGTCGCCGAAGGAGAGCACGCCGACCCCGGGCGGAGTGCGTCCTGCCTCGCTCAGGGCGTCGAGTGCGCCGATGGTCATGAGGTTGTTGGTGACGAACACCGCGTCGGGCGGCTCGGGCAGGGCCAGCAGCTCACGCATGGCCGTCCGGCCGCCCTCCACGCGGAAGTCGGCGTGGCGTACGTAAGCGTCGTCGGCGGCGATCCCCTCGATCCGGGCCGCGCGCAACGCCGCTCGGTAACCGGCCAGGCGCTCTTCGGAGGTGGAGGCGCCCTCGGGTCCGGTGATGCAGGCGATCCTGCGGTAGCCGGCCTGCAGCAGATGGCGGGTGGCGACCTCTCCGCCGTGCTGGTCGTCGGCCCTGACCGCGTCCACCTCGGCGTCGTGCGGCCGCCGGTCGACGGCGACCACGGGCACGCCCCGGGCGATGAGCGGCCCCAGGTCCGTGTCGTCCTGCGAGGCCGCCGCCACGATCACGCCCGCCATCTGCTCGCCGAGCGCGACCTCCAGGTAGCGCCGTTCCTTGTCGGTGTCCTCGTCGGAGTTGCACAGCACCACCGAGAGGCTGGTGCGCTGCGCGGCGTCCTCGACACCACGGGCGAGCGAGGTGAAGAAGGGGTTCTCGATGTCCGGGATGATCAGGGCGATCACACTGGAGCGCTGCTTGCGCAGGCTGCGTGCCAGCCTGTTGGGGGCGAACCCGAGTTCCGCGGCGGCCTGCTGGACGGACCGGGCGCGTTCCGGGGTGACCCTGCCGCCGTTGAACACACGCGAGACGGTCGCCGGGGAAACTCCGGCGGCTCGCGCCACGTCATGGATCGTCACCACCTGTGTCGGCATCCTTTCACCGAGTCCGGGTTCCCACCCTACCCTGCTGGTGAAAAGGATTTCACCCCCGTATGGAGCGGGACTGGGCCGGCACCCTGCCGGGCCTGGCGAGCCCCTGGTGCCCACCGAGCGGGAACACCCCGGCCGCCCCCGGCGTTCATCTCCTGCGGCAGGAACGGAGGGCCGGAGAGTGCACGGTGAGTACAAGGTGCCGGGCGGGAAGCTCGTCGTCGTGGACGTGGAGGCCGACGACGGCGTGCTGCGGCGGGTGCGGGTGGCGGGCGACTTCTTCCTGGAGCCGGACGAGGCGCTGGACGCCGTGAACGGCGCGCTGGAGGGCGCCCCGGCGGACACCGACGCGGCGGGCCTGGCCGCCCGGATCGACGCGGCGCTGCCGCCGGGCACGGTGATGTACGGGCTGACTTCGGAAGGCGTCGCCATCGCGGTGCGGCGCGCGCTGGCGCACGCCACCGACTGGACCGACTACGACTGGCAGCTGATCCACGACGGCCCCCAGTCCCCCGCGCTGCACATGGCGCTGGACGAGGTGCTGACGGCCGAGGTCGCCGCAGGACGGCGGCCCCCGACGCTGCGGGTGTGGGAGTGGGCCGCCCCCGCCGTGATCATCGGCAGTTTCCAGTCGCTGAGCAACGAGGTGGACGCCGGGGGTGCCGCCCGGCACGGCGTGGAGGTGGTGCGCCGGATCTCCGGCGGTGGCGCGATGTTCGTCGAGCCGGGCAACACGATCACGTACTCGCTGTCGGTGCCCGAGGCGCTGGTGCAGGGGCTGTCCTTCCAGGACAGCTACGCCTACCTCGACGACTGGGTGCTCGGTGCGCTCGGCGACATGGGGATCCGGGCCTGGTACCAGCCGCTGAACGACATCGCCACCGACCAGGGCAAGATCGCCGGTGCCGCGCAGAAGCGGATCGTGGGTCCCGGCGGCGGCCCCGGCGCGGTGCTGCACCACGTGACCATGGCCTACGACATCGACGCCGACAAGATGCTCGAGGTGCTGCGGATCGGCCGGGAGAAGCTGTCCGACAAGGGCACGAAGAGCGCGAAGAAGCGGGTGGACCCGCTGCGCCGGCAGACCGGGCTCGCGCGCGAGGCCGTCATCGAGCGGATGATCGAGTCCTTCGACGGCCGGTACGGACTGTCCGGGGGCAAGGTCACCGACGAAGAGCTGGCCCGCGCCGAGCAGTTGGCCCGGACGAAGTTCACCACACCGGAATGGACGGCACGGGTGCCCTGACCTGCGCCCACCCCACGGGTGACCGGTGTCGCGGTTCCGTCACCGCTTGAGCACACAGCGAGTTCGCACTTCCGCCCCACTACGACTCGTGTGACACTGTCGTACCGTCCATGCTGTGGACGGCCTCCGCATCGTCCCCCACACGAGAAGTGCGCCGTGCGTGATCTTCCGCTGCCGCTCGCGCTCACCGCGCGGCTGACCCCGGTCGTCGTCCTGGCCTGTGCGGGCTGGGCGATGACGTCCGGGCCGTTCGCGGCGTCGTCCGCCGACGGGCACCGCTCCACCGGGCAGGACACCCGCACGACCGACGCCGGGTCCTCGTCCTCCTCCTCGTCGTCCGGCTCTGCCCCGACACCCTCGTCGACCCCCGGGTCCAAGGCGTACGCGTCCGCTCCGGCGCCGTGCACCTCCATCGCAGGCAAGACGATCACCTCGCTGGTGCCGGGCGCGAAGACGGCCGGCAAGGAGATCCCGTCGACGGACACCAAGGTGCGCCGCACCTGCTCCTGGAACGCGCTGAAGGGGTTCGACTACCGCTGGCTCGACGTGTCCTTCGAGATCACGCAGTCGGAAGCGGCGGCACAGAAGTCGTACGAGCAGCGCACCGCGGAGAAGAGCGGCGGCGGCGCGGTTCCCGGCCTCGGTGACGCCGCCTACTCCGTCGTCAACCTCACCACGGAGGACAAGCAGCAGACCCGCGAGGGCGTGGTGATGGTGCGGGCTTCCAACGCGCTGGTGACCGTCACGTACAACGGCAGCGACTTCGAGACGAAGAAGGCGCCGGGCACGGACGAGATCAACAAGGGGGCCATCAAGGCCGCCCGGGAAGCGGTGTCCGCGCTGAAGGGCGGCCAGGGGAACTGACCGCCCTTCAGGCGCCTCGCCCGGCCGCCCTCCCCGACTCGGGGCCTGCGCCGGCGGTCAGGCGACGGTCTCCTCCCGGGAGGGCGGGCGCGTCAGCATGAGCAGCAGGTACAGCGCCATCGACGTGCCGAGGCCCACCGCCCAGCCGTAGTCGGCGAGCGGCTTCAGCGCCGGTATCGGGCGGCCGTCGACGAGCGGGTGGAAGTCCGCGCCGCCGATGGCGAGCACGCCGCCCGCCAGGAAGGCCACGACCGCCCGCCAGTTCCAGCCGGCCGCGTACCAGTAGCGCCCGCCGGTGCGGTAGAGGTCGACGAGGTCGAGCCGGCTGCGGCGCAGCACCCAGTAGTCGGCGACGAGGATGCCCGCGACCGTGCCGAGCAGCCCGCCGACCAGGCCCAGCCAGGTGAAGATGTAGCCCTGCGGGTCGGCGTAGAGCTTCCACGGGCAGATGACCACGGCGAGCACCGCGGTGACGAGGGCCCCGGTGCGGAAACTGACCTTGCGGGGGGCGATGTTGGAGAAGTCGAACGCCGGGGAGACGAGGTTGGCGGCGATGTTCACCGACAGGGTGGCCACCAGCACGGTCACCAGCGCGTACAGCAGGCCGACCACGTTGTCCGTCTTGGCCGCCAACTGCACCGGGTCCCAGACCGGTTCGCCGTAGACCGCCTGGGAGCCGGAGGTGACCAGCACCGACAGGAAGGCGAACAGGGTCATGGTGGTGGGCAGGCCGAGCGCCTGGCCCCGGGTCTGCGCCTTCTGGCTCTTTCCGTAGCGGGTGAAGTCGGGGATGTTCAGCGACAGCGTCGACCAGAAGCCGATCATGCCCATCAGGGAGGGGGCGAACAGCTTCCAGAAGTCGGCTCCCCAGCCCAGTTTCGACGGCTGGTCGAACAGCGGGCCGAGGCCGCCGGCCTTGCTGCTCATCCACCACAGCATCACGAACGCGCCGACGAGCACGAACGGGGCCGCCCAGTTCTCGAACCGGCGGATGGTCTCCATGCCCCGGTAGATCACGGCCACCTGGATCACCCAGAAGATCGCGAACGACAGCCACATCGTCCAGGCGTGGCCGCCGAACTGGGCGGCCTTCGACCAGCTGTCGCCGATGAGTTTCCCGGCCAGGAAGTAGATCGCCTCACCGCCGATCCAGGTCTGGATGCCGAACCAGCCGCAGGCCACCAGCGCCCGTACCACGGCCGGCAGGTTGGCGCCGCGCACCCCGAAGGAGGCGCGGGCGAAGACCGGGAAGGGAATGCCGTACTTGGGCCCCGCGTGCCCGGTGAGCAGCATCGGGACGAGCACGATCACATTGGCCAGGGCGATGGTGAACACCGCCTGCTTCCAGTCCATGCCGACGGCGATCAGACCGGAGGCCAGGGTCCAGGAGGCCGTGTTGTGGGCCATGCCGACCCACAGCGCGGAGAAGTTGTACGTGGTCCAGGTGCGCCCGGCCACGGGGACCGGCAGCAGGTCCGCGTTGGCGTAGCGGCCGCTGGGGGGTGGAGTGCCGGGGGCGATCTCCACCCGCCCGTCGGCGAGGGTCACCTGCGCGGACGGTGATATGCCCCAGGGAGCGGTGTCGGTCATGGGCAGCCCAATCGGATGGCAACCGGTTATCTGGAGTTGACGACGGGAATGACCTCGCGGCCGTACGCGTCGATCACGGCTTCCTGCGCGTCGTGCATGTCGTACACGGCGAACTGGTCGACGCCCAGTGCGCGCAGCGCGTTCAGCTTCTCGATGTGCTTCTCGACCGGTCCGATCAGGCAGAACCGGTCGACGATCTCGTCGGGCACGAAGGCGGTGTCCGGGTTGCCGCTGCGCCCGTGGTGGGCGTAGTCGTATCCCCGGCGGGACTTGATGTAGTCGGTGAGTTCGTCGGGTACGGCGGCGGAGTGCTCGCCGTAGCGGGCGACCAGGTCGGCGACGTGGTTGCCGACCATGCCGCCGAACCAGCGGCACTGCTCACGGGCGTGGGCGAGCGCCTCGGGCGAGTCGTCGGCGGTGACATAGGCGGGGGCGGCGACGCAGATCGTCACCTCGGCCGGGTCGCGTCCGGCCGCTGCCGCCGCGTCCTTGACCGCCTTGACCATGTACTCGGTCAGATAGAGGTCGGCGAGCTGGAGGATGAACCCGTCGGCCTCCTCGCCGGTCATCTTCAGCGCCTTGGGGCCGTAGGCGGCCATCCACACGGGGAGTTCGGCGCCCGGCTTGATCCAGGGGAACCTGATCACGGTGCCGCCGAGGTCGGCCTCCTCTCCCCGGGCCAGGGCCCGGATGACCTTCATGGCCTCGCTGATCCGGGCCAGCGTGTTGGGTTTGCGGCCCGCGACGCGCATCGCGGAGTCGCCCCGGCCAATGCCGCACACGGTGCGGTTGCCGAACATGTCGTTGAGCGTGGCGAAGGTGGAGGCGGTCACCTCCCAGGTACGGGTGCCCGGGTTGGTGACCATCGGACCCACCGTCAGTTTCTCGGTGTTCGCGAGGATCTGGCTGTAGATGACGAACGGCTCCTGCCAGAGCACGGCGGAGTCGAAGGTCCAGCCGTAGCGGAAGCCGTTGCGCTCGGCCCGCTGCATCAGGCTGACGACGCGGGAGGCCGGCGGGTCGGTCTGCAGGACGAGTCCGAAGTCCATGACGTCCTTGGCCCTCTTCCTAGTCGAGGTACTGGCAGGTGGAGCGAGGCGTGTAGACCCCGTGGCCGGGGCGTCCCGTGTACTCCCGTTCGGTGATGACGGGCTCGCCGCGGGAGAGCACGGTCTCCACCCGGCCGGTGACGCGCCGGCCCTCGTAGGCCGAGTAGTCCACGTTCATGTGGTGGGTCCGGGCGGAGAGCACCTGCTCGGCGTGCGGGTCGTAGATGACGACGTCGGCGTCGGCGCCGGGGGCGATGGTGCCCTTCGTGGGGTACATGCCGAACATCCGGGCCGGGGTGGCGCAGGCGATCTCGATCCAGCGGCGGCGCGAGATGTGTCCGTCGACGACGGCCTGGTGGAGCAGGTCCATGCGGTTCTCCACGCCCGGCATGCCGTTCGGGATCTTGGAGAAGTCGCCCCGGCCCAGTTCCTTCTGACCGCTGAAGCAGAACGGGCAGTGGTCGGTGGAGACCACCTGGAGGTCGTTGGTGCGCAGGCCCTTCCACAGCGCCGCCTGGTGGTCCTTGGGACGCAGGGGCGTGGAGCACACGTACTTCGCCCCTTCGAAGTCGGGCTCGGCGAGGTTGTCGGTGGACAGGAAGAGGTACTGCGGGCAGGTCTCGCCGAACACTGGCAGTCCCTCGTCGCGCGCCCTGGCCAGTTCGGCGACCGCCTCGCGCGCCGAGACGTGCACGACGTACAGCGGGGCGCCCGCGACCTGGGCCAGGCGGATCGCGCGGTGGGTGGCCTCGGCCTCCAGCAGGGCCTTGCGGACCTCGCCGTGGTAGCGCGGATCGGTCTCGCCGCGGGCGAGCGCCTGCTCCACCAGGACGTCGATGGCGATGCCGTTCTCGGCGTGCATCATGATCAGCCCGCCGTTGTCGGCGGCGCGCTGCATGGCCCGCAGGATCTGGCCGTCGTCGCTGTAGAAGACCCCCGGGTAGGCCATGAACTGTTTGAAGGAGGTGACGCCCTCCTCCACCAGCAGGTCCATCTCCTTCAGCGTCTCCTCGTTCACATCGGAGACGATCATGTGGAAGCCGTAGTCGATGGAGCAGTGGCCCTCGGCCTTGGCGTGCCAGGCGTCCAGGCCCTCACGCAGGGAGCCGCCGACGCTCTGGATGGCGAAGTCGACGATGGTGGTGGTGCCGCCCCAGGCAGCGGCCCGGGTGCCCGTCTCGAAGGTGTCGGAGGCGTAGGTGCCGCCGAACGGCATCTCCATGTGGGTGTGGCCGTCGACCCCGCCCGGGATCACGTACTTGCCGGTCGCGTCGATGGTCCGGTCGGCGGTGAACGCCTCGGCTGCCGGGGTGCCGGAGGCCGCGAGGGCGGCGATACGGCCGTCCTCGATCAGCACGTCGGCGTGGATCTCGTCGGCGGCGGTGATGACGAGGCCACCGCGGATGACGGTACGGCTGCTCATGCTCCCTCTCCTGCCAGGTGGACGGTTGCGGTCACGGGGCGGTCAGCGGCGTGTAGGCCCCCGGCGCGCGGTCGCGGTAGAACTGCCAGCGGTCGCGGACCTCGCGCAGCTTGGCCAGGTCCAGGTCGCGGACGACGAGTTCGGTCTCCTTGTCGCTCGCCACCTCGCCGACGAACTGGGCCTCGGGGTCCACGAAGTAGGAGGTGCCGTAGAAGTCGTTGTCCCCGTACTCCTCGACGCCGACCCGGTTGATCGCTCCCACGAAGTACTCGTTGGCCACGGCCGCCGCGGGCTGCTCCAGCTGCCACAGATAGCCGGACAGACCGCGCGAGGTGGCCGAGGGGTTGAAGACGATCTCGGCGCCGGCCAGGCCCAGGGCGCGCCAGCCCTCCGGGAAGTGCCGGTCGTAGCAGATGTAGACGCCGACCTTGCCGACCTTGGTGTCGAAGACGGGCCAGCCGCTGTTGCCGGGGCGGAAGTAGAACTTCTCCCAGAAGCCCCGGACCTGGGGGATGTGGGTCTTGCGGTACTTGCCGAGGTAGGAGCCGTCGGCGTCGATCACGGCCGCGGTGTTGTAGAGGACGCCGGGCTGCTCCTCCTCGTACATCGGCAGCACGAGGACGATGCCCAGTTCCTTGGCGAGTGCCTGGAAGCGCCGGACGATCGGACCCTCGGGGATCTGCTCGGCGTACTCGTAGAAGGCCGGGTCCTGCACCTGGCAGAAGTACGGGCCGTAGAACAGCTCCTGGAAGCACAGGACCTGGGCGCCCTGCGCGGCGGCGTCGCGCGCGGCCTGCTCATGGACCTGGATCATGGATTCCTTGTCGCCGGTCCAGGCGGTCTGGAAGAGGGCGGCACGGATCACACGGCTCATCGGGACCTCCGCTCGTTCGGTGTGCGGGGTGTGCGGTGTCCGCAGAGCGTAGGAAGCCGGCCGGTCCGGTTTGAGGTGCACCGTGTCACGTCCGCGGGGGCGTGGCGTGCCACCGTGTCACTCCGGCTCCGTCCCATGTCCCACCGCCGTTTTTCTCCGTGGTACAGCGTTCACCTGCGGTTTCGCGGCATCGTGTCACTGCTGTTGCGCGTCGTGCGCGAGAAGGGCTATGTGCACCGAGGCGGCCTGTTCGAAGTCGTCGAGGTTCACCCCGAGGCGGGCCTGTATGGCCTCCAGACGGCGATAGAGCGCGGGCCGGGAGACGTGGTGGAGCTGGGCGGTGCGGGACTTGTTGCGGCCGGTGGCGAGATAGGTGCGCAGCACGGCGAGCAGATCGCGGTCGGCCCGGCACAGCAGCCCGTTCAGCTCCCGCTCGGCGAAGGACTGCACATGCGGGTCGTCCCGCAGCAGGCGGACCAGGCCGCGCAGGTGCACGTCCCGCAGCCGTACGACGGGCGGCAGGTCGAGGGCGGGGGCGGAATCGGCCACCGCGTCGGCGACGTGCCGGGCCTCGCGCAGCCCGGTGGGCACGTCGTCCCAGGCGGAGCGGGCGTCCGCGGCGGCGACGACCGTGGCGGCCCGGGACGACTCGGTGCGCAGCCGGGCCGCGAAGTGCTCGGTGAGAGCGTCGGAGTCCTGGTCGCGGGCGAGGCTGAGCAGGACGGCGGTGTGGCCGTCTCCCTCCCCGCCGATCTCGGCGACCAGGCCGCGCAGCCCCAGCAGCCGGAGCAGCCGGTCGAGTTCGGCGGGCTCGCCGTCCCGTACCACGAGCGGCACGAAGGTGCGCCGGTTGACGGGCAGTCCGGCGGCCCGGGCCCGGGGCAGCAGCTGCCGTGCCGGCACGACACCGCTGAGCAGGTCGGTCAGCAGGCCCTGCGCGGACTGTTCCTCCCAGGTCCGGCCGGTGGCGCCGCCGAGCATCCGGTGCAGGACGAGGGCTTCGGCGGCGCGGTCGGCCAGCAGCCGTCCGGTGGTGATGTCCCCGCGGTGCCCGCACAGCACGATCCGGCCCCATCGCTCGCCGCACCCGCCGAGTTCGGCGCGGATCCAGCCGTCGCCCTCGCTGCCTCCGGCCTGCCGGGCGATGCGTTCCCAGTCGCGCAGCACGTCGTCCACCGCCGGCCGCTCCCCCGCCGTGGCGAGGACGCGGTGGGCGAGGTTGGTGACGACGACGGGGCAGGCGCTGTGCTGGGCGATCTCGTCCAGCAGCGCCTGGAGGGGGGCGCCCGCGGTGATCAGTGCGGTCAGGGCGGTGCGTACGGACTCCGACAGGCTGACGGCGGCGAACTTCCGCCGCACCAGCCGGGACTGGACCTCCTCGGTCAGCTCGGCGAACGGGAACGGGCGGTGCAGGACCACCAGGGGCAGTCCGCACCGCTCGGCGGCCCGCCGCATCACGTCCGGCGGCCTGGGGAACGCCCGTCCCAGGCCCAGGACGACGGCGGCGGCCTCCGCGCGGTGCATCGACCGGATGTACTCGGCCTGCTTCTCCTCGTCGCCGGCGAGCAGCACCCCGGTGGTGAGCACCATCTCGCCGCCGTTGAGCATCACGCCGACGTCCGCCGCCTCGGCGACGTGCACCCAGCGCACGGGCCGGTCGAGCTGCCCGGCGCCGGCCACCACCTCGGGTTCCCCGGCCAGCACCCGCTCCAGGGCGAGCACCTGACGGACCGACAGGGGTGGTTCAGGGGAGTCCGGCGGGGCCGGGGGCCGGTCCGAGACGGTGGTCATGCGACGTTCCCCTCTGTGTGCGGCTCGGTTCACCTCCGGGGGCGCGCTCCGGCCGGTGCCGAGGGCGACCGTGCTCAGCCGTTCGGGCCTTGGCGCTCCCCCGAGCTCCTGTCGAGCGGAGGGGTACGCCCGGTCCCCTCGACACCGGTGCGCCCTTCGGCCCGCTCGCCTTGCTCGGCGCTCTCCGGTGCGTGCCTCAGTAGGCGGCGCGCAGCGCGCGTTCCAGGATCGCGGCGCCCTCCTCGGCCTCCGCGACGGTCAGGGACAGCGGTGGGGCGATGCGCAGGGCGCTGGTGTTGTGGCCGCCGCCCTTGCCGATGAGCAGCCCGCCCTCGCGGGCCGCCTCCAGCACGGCGGCGGCCGCCTGCGGATCGGCCTCGTCCGTGCCCGGCCTGGCCAGTTCCACGCCGATCATCAGTCCCCGGCCGCGCACCTCCCGTACACCGGGCAGCCCGGCCGCGGCGGCCCGCAGCCGTTCGATGAGCAGCCCGCCGACCCTCCGGGCGTTGCCCTGAAGGTCGTGCTCCACCAGGTGGTTGAGGTTGGCGAGGCCCGCGGCCATGGTGATCTGGGTGCCGCCGAAGGTGGAGATGCTGTTGGCGTCCAGGCAGTTCATGATCTCGGCGCGGGCGACGACGCCGCCGATGGACATGCCGTTGCCGATGCCCTTGGCGAAGGTGAGCATGTCCGGCGGCCCACTGCGCCCGTGCGCCTGCCAGCCCCAGAAGTGCTCGCCGGTGCGGCCCCAGCCGGTCTGCACCTCGTCGGAGATCCACAGGATGCCGTGCTCCCGCAGCACATCGCGGAAGGCCGCGTACAGCCCGTCCGGGGGCGAGGTGAAGCCGCCGACGCCCTGGATGGGTTCGGCGATCAGCGCGGCGGGCGCGCGGGTGTGGCCGAGGAGGTCCTCGAGGTCCGCCACGCAGGCCGCGACGAAGGCGTCGTCGTCCAGGTGGGCGAACGGGCCGCGGGTGCGGACGCCGCCGTGGACGTACAGCGTCTGCAGGGGGGACAGGGAGGTCGGGGACCAGCCGCGGTTGCCGGTGATGCCGATGGAGCTGAAGGAACGGCCGTGGTAGCTGTTGCGCATGGCCAGGACGGTGTTGCTGCGCCGGTACGTCGTCGCCAGCAGCAGCGCGGTGTCGTTGGCCTCGGTGCCGGAGGTGGTGAAGAACACCCGGGCGTCCGGGATGCCGCTGAGCTGGGCGATGCGCTCGGCGAGTTCCACCATGGGCCGGTTGAGGTAGAGCGTGGAGGAGTGGATGATCCGGCCGGCCTGCTCGCTCACCGCCTTCGTGACCTCGGGCAGCGCGTGCGCGGTCATCGTGGTCAGGATCCCGCCGAAGAAGTCCAGGTACCGCCGGCCCTCGGCGTCCCACACGTACCGGCCCTCGCCGTGGGTGATCTCCAGCGGCTCCTCGTAGTAGAGGGCGAGCCAGTCGGGCAGGACGGCGCGGTGACGGTCGTACAGGTCGTTCACGGTGTGACCAGCCCTTCGTAGGCGTCGGGACGGCGGTCGCGGTAGAAGGCCCACTGCTGCCGGACCGCTTCGATGAGGTCGAAGTCGAGGTCGCGGACGACGAGTTCCTCCTTGGAGTCACTGGCGACGTCCCCGACGAACTGACCACGCGGGTCGACGAAGTAGCTCGTCCCGTAGAAGTCGTTGTCGCCGTACTCCTCCTGGCCGACGCGGTTGATCGCGGCGACGAAGTACTCGTTGGCGACGGCCGCCGCCGGCTGCTCCAGCCGCCAGAGGTAGGAGGACAGGCCGCGGTGGGTGGCGGAGGGGTTGTAGACGAGCTGGGCGCCGTTGAGGCCGAGTTGGCGCCAGCCCTCGGGGAAGTGGCGGTCGTAGCAGATGTAGACGCCGACCCGGCCGACGGCGGTGTCGAAGACGGGCCAGCCCAGGTTGCCGGGTTTGAAGTAGTACTTCTCCCAGAAGCCCTTGACCTGCGGGATGTGGTGCTTGCGGTACTTGCCGAGGTAGCTGCCGTCGGCGTCGATCACGGCGGCGGTGTTGTAGTAGAAGCCGGACTGTTCGACCTCGAAGACGGGGACGACGATCACCATGCCGGTCTCGCGGGCGAGATCCCGCATCCGGCGCACGGTCGGGCCGTCGGGGACCGGCTCCGCCCAGCGGTAGTGCTCGGGCTCCTGGACCTGGCAGAAGTACGGCGAGTTGAAGACTTCCTGGAATCCGATGATCTTCGCGCCCCGACGGGCCGCCTCACGGGCGTGCTGCTCGTGCTTGGCGACCATGGACTCGATGTCGCCGGTCCAGGTGGCCTGGACCAGGGCCGCACGGACGACGTTGGCCATGAGCTGCTCCTTCGACGTACGTCAGAGCCTGTGTCACCTCCGCGCCCGGCCGGGACGTGACACGGGGCCCCAGCCTCTACGCCCGTAGAACGGGCCTAGAGGCACGAACGTAAGCCTCCTGGGCGGCCTTGCCAAGACCATCGTCGTGAACCCGCTGAGTCGATCGTGTTTCGCAACTCCTGTGGGTGAGTGCCGACGGCTGCCGGGTGCCCGGGGGCCCCATCAGACCTCGACCGGTGCGCACCGTCCTACCAACTCGTCCATCGACAGCCCGAGGGCTCGGGCCAGCGCGGCCACCGTGAAGAACGCCGGGGTCGGGGCCCGGCCGGTCTCGATCTTGCGCAGCGTCTCCGCGGAGATGCCCGCGCTCGCCGCGATCTCCGTCATGCTGCGATCGCCGCGCGCCTCGCGCAGCAGCAGCCCGAGCCGCTCGCCGCGTTCGCGCTCTTCGGGAGTGAGTGGGGTGCGCACCATGCCGTCATTCTACGGCCCGGACCGGGATTCAAATACCGGTATAGTAATTGGCATGGTGGAACTGAAGACGGACGCATCGATCGACGCCATGTACGAGGCCGGCCAGGTCGTGGCGCGGACACTCACCGCGGTGAGCCGGGCCGCGGACGTGGGAGTCTCCCTGCTGGAACTCGACGAACTGGCACGGGACGTGCTGCGCGAGGCGGGCGCGGCCTCCCCCTTCCTCGGCTACCGGCCCTCCTTCGCCCCGACCCCCTTCCCGGCCGTGCTGATCGCCTCCGTCAACGACGCGATCGTGCACGGCATCCCCACCCGGTACCGGCTGCGCGACGGCGACCTGCTCTCCCTGGACTTCGGCGCCGAGCTGGGCGGCTGGGTCGGGGACTCGGCGCTCAGCATGATCGTCGGCCGGCCGCGCCCCGCGGACCTGAAGCTGATCGAGACCGCCGAGCGGGCGCTGGGCGCGGGCATCGAGGCCGCCGTGGTCGGCAACCGCATCGGCGACATCGCCCACGCCGTCGGCTCGGTGTGCCGTGCGGCGGGCTACGGCATCCCGGACGGCTTCGGCGGCCACGGCGTGGGCCGCCGCATGCACGAGGATCCCGCCGTACCCAACGAGGGCCGCCCGGGCCGGGGCCTCCCGCTGCGCCACGGCATGGTCCTCGCCGTCGAACCCATGCTGATCGCCGGGGGCACCGACGGCTACCACGCGGCCCCCGACGGCTGGACCCTGCGCACGAACGACGGCTCCAGGGCGGCCCACGTCGAACACACGGTGGCGATCACGGAAAGCGGCCCGAGGGTGCTCACGCGGCGGTAGAGCCGGGCTCGGGGGCGTGGAGCGGACGCGGGGCCGTGCCGAGACCTGGCCGACCGCCGCGTGGGCGCGAGCGGGCGCCCGCCCCACGATGCCGCACCCGCGCGACGGTACCGGGTCCCGGGCCCACCGGCACGGACATGTAGCGACGTGCCCGACATGCCCCAAGAAACGGAACATGCAATCGTGGCATGAGCCCCACCTATCCCGGTTACCCGGCGGGAGCCAACCGTCAGCGAAGGAACGGAAAACGATGACCAGCGGCTTCATCGGCCCGGAGGGCGACCGCGACCCCTTCGGCGAATTCTTCGCCCGCTTCTTCGGCGGACCACGCCCCGGTCCCCGGCACGTGGACATCGGCAGGCTGCTCAGCCAGCCCGCGCGGGAACTCGTCAAGGGCGCGGCCCAGTACGCCGCCGACCACGGCAGCCGGGACCTGGACACCGAGCACCTGCTGCGGGCGGCCCTCTCCACCGAGCCCACCCGCAGCCTGCTCAGCCGGGCCGGCGCGGACCCGGACTCGATCGCCTCGCAGATCGACGAGCGCTCGGGTCCCGTCCACGGCCCGGCGGGCGAGACGCCGCAGCCGACCTCCCTCTCCCTGACCCCGGCCGTCAAGCGCGCCCTGCTGGACGCGCACGACATGGCGCGGGCGAGCGGCGCCGGGTACATCGGCCCCGAGCACGTGCTCAGCGCGCTCGCCGCGAACCCCGACTCGGCGGCCGGCCACATCCTGAACCAGGCCCGCTTCGCCGCCTCCGGGCTGCCCCCCGAGGCCCCGGAGACCACCGCGCCGCCGAGGGCGGAGCGGCAGCGGACCTCGACGACGCCCACCCTCGACAAGTTCGGGCGGGACCTCACCGACCTGGCCCGTCAGGGGCGTATCGACCCGGTGATCGGCCGTGACCAGGAGATCGAGCAGACCATCGAGGTCCTCTCCCGGCGCGGCAAGAACAACCCGGTGCTGATCGGTGACGCGGGCGTCGGGAAGACGGCCATCGTGGAGGGGCTGGCGCAGCGGATCGCCGACGGGGACGTGCCCGACATCCTGATCAACCGGCGGGTGGTGGCCCTGGACCTGACGGGGGTGGTCGCGGGCACCCGCTACCGGGGCGACTTCGAGGAGCGGCTGAACAACATCGTCACCGAGATCCGGACCAACTCCGAGCGGCTGATCGTCTTCATCGACGAACTGCACACGGTGGTCGGCGCCGGCGGGGGCGGCGAGGGCGGGTCGATGGACGCGAGCAACATCCTCAAGCCCGCCCTGGCCCGTGGCGAGCTGCACGTCGTGGGCGCGACCACGCTGGAGGAGTACCGGCGGATCGAGAAGGACGCGGCGCTGGCCCGGCGGTTCCAGCCGATCCTGGTGCCCGAGCCGTCCGTGCCGGACGCCATCGAGATCCTGCGCGGGCTGCGCGACCGATACGAGGCGCACCACCAGGTCCGCTACACCGACGAGGCGCTCGTGGCGGCCGTGGAGATGTCCGACCGGTATCTGACCGACCGGCGGCTGCCGGACAAGGCGATCGACCTGATCGACCAGGCCGGCGCCCGGGTGCGGCTGCGGGCGCGGACCAAGGGTACGGACGTACGGGCCATGGAGCGCGAGGTCGAGCAGCTCACCCTGGACAAGGACCAGGCGGTCGCGGACGAACAGTACGAGCAGGCCACACAGTTGCGTGACCGGATCGCCGAGCTGAAGCAGCGGATCTGCGAGGCCGGCGGGGACGAGGAGGCGGACGAGGGCCAGCTGGAGGTCACCGCCGAGTCCGTCGCCGAGGTGGTGTCCCGGCAGACCGGCATCCCGGTCAGCAGCCTCACCCAGGAGGAGAAGGAACGACTGCTCGGCCTGGAGGAACACCTGCACCGGCGGGTGGTCGGCCAGGAGGAGGCCGTCGGCGTGGTCGCCGAGGCGGTGCTGCGCTCCCGTGCCGGGCTGGCCAGCCCGAACCGGCCCATCGGCAGCTTCATGTTCCTCGGACCGACCGGGGTCGGCAAGACGGAGCTGGCCCGGGCGCTGGCCGAGGCGCTGTTCGGCAGCGAGGACCGGATGGTCCGCCTGGACATGAGCGAGTACCAGGAACGGCACACCGTCAGCCGGCTGGTGGGCGCCCCGCCCGGGTACGTGGGCCACGAGGAGGCCGGTCAGCTCACCGAGGTGGTACGCCGGCACCCGTACTCGCTGCTGCTGCTCGACGAGGTGGAGAAGGCCCACCCGGACGTGTTCAACATCCTGTTGCAGGTGCTCGACGACGGACGGCTGACCGACTCCCAGGGCCGCACGGTGGACTTCACCAACACCGTGATCGTGATGACCAGCAACCTGGGCTCGGAGGCCATCACCCGGCGGGGAGCCGGAATCGGGTTCGGTCCGGGCGGGGCCGACGCGGACGAGGAGGCGCGGCGCGAGCGGATCCTGCGCCCGCTGCGGGAGCACTTCCGGCCCGAGTTCCTCAACCGCATCGACGAGATCGTGGTCTTCCGGCAGCTCACCGCCGAGCAGTTGCGGCAGATCACCGACCTGATGCTGGAGCAGACCCGTCGGCTGATGCACGCGCAGAGTGTCTCCGTCCAGTTCACCGACGAGGCCGTGGACTGGCTGGCGCAGCGCGGCTTCCAGCCGGAGTACGGCGCCCGTCCGCTGCGCCGCACCATCCAGAAGGAGGTCGACAACCAGCTGTCCCGCCTGCTGCTGGACGGCCGGGTCGGAGACGGCAGCCGGGTCACGGTGGACGTGGAGGACGGCCGGCTGGTGTTCCGCACCGAGGACCGGGAGCCCACGGCCGCCCCCACCGAGTGAGGGCGGCCCCGCGGCTCTCGGCGAAGCCCGGTGGACCGCGATCGTCCACGCGGCCGGGTTTCACCGGGATCGCCTACGGACCGGGTGCACCGCGATCGTCCACGGCGTTTCACCGCTATCGCCTACGGCGCCGGGTGCACCACCATCGCCGAGCCGCCGCCGCGCCGTACCTTCTCCGCCGCGGCCAGCCACTTGCCGTTCGGCAGCCGTTGTACGCCGGTGGCCGCGCCGATCTCCGGATTCAGCTTGAAGGAGTGGCCGATGGCCTCCAGTCGCTTCCTCAGATCGCTGTCGTAGAGGCCGGGTTCGAGTTCGGTCTGGGCCGCGTTGCGCTGGCTGGCGCGGGGTGCGGCGATCGCGTCGACCAGCGGGAGGTGCCGGTCGAGGAAACCGGTCAGGGTCTGGAGCACGGTGGTGATGATGGTGGCGCCGCCGGGCGAACCCAGCGCCACCACCGGCCTGTTGTGCGCGTCCAGCACGATCGTCGGGGAGATCGACGAGCGGGGCCGCTTGCCCGGGCCGGGCAGATTCGGGTCGTGCACGGCCGGATTGGCCGGGGCGAAGGAGAAGTCCGTCAGCTCGTTGTTGAGCAGGAAGCCGCGGCCGGGCACGGTGATGCCGCTGCCGCCGGTCTGTTCGATGGTGAGGGTGTAGGAGACGACGTTGCCCCACCGGTCGGCGACCGTGAGATGGGTGGTGTTCTCGCCCTCGTACGTCGTCGGGGCCGCGGTGCCCCCGCTGCCGCAGGCCGCCGGACGGCGCGGGTCGCCGGGTGCGACCGGGCTGGTGAGGACCGCGTCGTCCTTGATCAGACAGGCGCGGGAGTCGGCGAACCGCTGGGAGAGGAGTCCCGCGGTGGGCACGTCCTCGAAGGCGGGGTCACCGACCCAGCGCCCGCGGTCGGCGAAGGCGATACGGCTGGCTTCGATGAAGTGGTGCAGGTACTGCACCTGGCTCGCCTTGGAGAGGTCCGTGTTCTGAAGGATGTTCAGCGCCTCGCCGACGGTGGTGCCGCCGGAGGAGGAGGGCGCGATGGAGTAGACGTTCAGGCCGCGGTAGGACGCCCTGGTGGGCGCCTGGAGCTTGGCCCGGTAGACGGCGAGGTCCTTCTCGGCCAGCTGCCCGGGACGGGCGTTCCAGCCCGAAGCCGGGTCGACCGGCGGGTGGTTGACGGCCTCGACGATGTCGTCGCCTATGTCGCCGCGGTAGAGGGCGCCGACGCCCTTGCGGCCCACCTCCTCGTAGGTGCGCGCGAGGTCGGGGTTCTTGAAGGTCGAGCCGACGACCGGGAGCCGGCCGCCCGGCAGGAACAGCTTCGCGGTGTCCGGGAAGTAGCGGAAGCGGGTCTCGTTCGAGGCCGTCTGCGAACGGAAGGTGTCGTCGACGGTGAAGCCCTCGCGGGCGAGCCGCTCGGCGGGCTTCAGGACCTGACCGAGCCGCCTGGAGCCCCACTCCTCCAGCGCCGTCTGCCAGGTGGCGGGGGTTCCCGGAGTGCCCACGCTCAGTCCGCTGCTGACGGCGTCGCCGAAGGCGAGCGGCTTGCCGTTCTCCACGAAGAGTTCGGAGTCGGCCGTCAGCGGCGCGGTCTCGCGGCCGTCGATGGTGTGGACGGTGCGGGTGCGGGCGTCGTAGTAGACGAAGTAGCCGCCCCCGCCGAGGCCGGCGGAGTACGGCTCGGTGACGCCGAGGGCGGCCGCGGTGGCGACGGCCGCGTCGACGGCGTTGCCGCCCTTCTTCAGCACCTCGATACCGGCCGCCGAGGCGTCCTGGTCCACGCTGGCCACGGCACCGCCGTAGCCGACGGCCACGGGGACCTTGGCGGCCGGTTCGTGCCTCGCGGCCGGTCCGGGCTCGGCGTGGCCGGGGTGCGCGGCGGGCGGCGCTGCGGCCCCCACCGAGACCACGGCGGCCGAGACCGCGAGAACAGCCAGTTTCCGAGCGACAGGGCGACGCATCCGCACCTCCTGGGAAGGGCCGTTCCCGCAGCCTAATCCATCACCATGGCCACGTCAGGTCAGAGGGGAAACCGGTTTCGAACACGGGTTTGTGTTCGACCGCTAACATGCGCGCCCATGAGTGACGACGTGCGCAACATCGTTCTGGGCCTCATCGCGGCCGGCATCAGCGCCACGCTCGGCTGGCTGACCCGCACCTACTTCTGGAAGCGGAGACTGCGGCGCAAGCAGGCCTTCTTCGGGCTGCCGGACAACGCCGAGTCGCTGCTGGTGGTGAATCGGAACGCCTCGGGACCCGAACTGGCGGTGATGCGCCACGACGTGTTCGCGCTGCTGGAACTCGCCGCACTGATCAAGGAGTGCCGGGCCCACGCCCAGGTGCTGCCGCACGACACGGCACGTCAGGGCTTCGGCGAGCGAACCGAGTTCTGCGTGGGCGGCCCGGCCTCCAACCGCCGTACGGCCGCGCACCTGGCGTCCCTGCTGCCCGGCGTGCAGGTGAACGTGGATGCCGAACCGGGGCCGGACCGCGGCGCCTTCCGGATCGGCTCCGAGCACTACCGGCTCGAGGCCGGCCGAGCCGAGTACGTGCTCCTCGCCCGGCTCACCGCCGGCGACAGCCACGGCAACCGGCCGGTGTTCCTCTTCTGCGGCCAGACCGCGATCACCAACCAGGCCGCCGCCCGCTACCTCGCCCGCAACCACGAGCGGCTGGCCCGCAAGCACGGCAGGAACTCCTTCGCGCTGCTGCTGAAGGTGGTGAATCCCCAGGCGTACGGCCCGGACGTGGTCGAACTCGTCGCGGACGTGACGCGGGCGGCCCGGACGCCGCTGCCGTCGGCGGAGCCCGCGGCCGACTCCGCGTCGAGCACTACCCGTCCGGCGCGCAGCTGACCTTCTGCTCAAGGGCGGGCGACGCGACCGTGCTGTCCGTCCCCCCGCGCGAGCAGTGATCTCCGGCTGCCGCCGGCCGGGTATGGCCCTGTGAACCGCTGTCCCCCTGCGAACGGCCGTGAACGGCACATCGTAGTCCCGCCCTCAGTTCTCCGCGACCTCCGCGTACAGCTGGGACAGTTCGGGGACACCGCACTCGGCCCAGGCGTGCCCGACCTCGACGACATCGAACTCCCGTCCGGAGGCGAGCCGCACCACGGGCCGGCTGCGGATCCGCCAGACCGCACCGGGCACGGTGCGCACGATGACCGTGCCCAGATACAGTCCCGCGTCGTTACCCAGCCAGGACGCCTTCTCCGCGTCGTCCCGCCAGCGCGGCAGCAGCTGGTCGAGCGCCTCCAGCGAGGCCGCCGACTCGTCGAGCCGGACGTCGGCCTCGGACGCCTGGGCGCGCAGCAGCTCGCAGGTGGAGAGGAGGTCGGCGAGGCCCGCGGGGTCGGGCGGGCCGCCTTCGGCGGGGAGCGCCGCGGCAGCGGGAGCCGGTGCCCGCCTCTTGCGCCAGTTGCCCACAAACCGGATGTTCATGGCTCCAGCGTGACACCGGCGGTGTGGTCCACACCACAGGGCGTACCCGGGTGTTCCGTCTACACGTCCAGGTCGACCACGACCGGCGCGTGGTCCGAGGCGCCCTTGCCCTTGCGCTCCTCCCGGTCGACGTAGGCGTCGGTGACCGCCTTGGCGAAGGGCTCGTTGGCGTACACGAGGTCGATGCGCATGCCGCGGTTCTTGGGGAAGCAGAGCTGGCGGTAGTCCCAGTAGGTGAACGGGTGGTCGTACTTCAGGGGCCGCGGGACCACATCCGCGAGGCCGACCTCGCGCAGGGAGGTGAGGGCGGCACGCTCCGCCGGGGTGACGTGGGTGGCGCCCTCGAAGGCGGCCGGGTCGTAGACGTCGTCGTCGGTCGGCGCGACGTTGTAGTCGCCGAGGACGGCGAACGGGCGGCTGCCGCCCGCGTCGCCCGCCACGGCCGCCTTCAGCGCCTCGAACCAGTGCAGCTTGTAGACGTAGTGGGGGTGCTCCACCTCACGGCCGTTGGGCACGTAGACCGACCAGACGCGGACCGGGCCGCAGGTCGCGGAGATGGCCCGGGGCTCCTGGACGCCCTCGTAGCCGGGGTCTCCGGGCAGGCCCTTCACCACGTCCTGAAGGCCCACGCGGGAGAGCACCGCCACCCCGTTCCACCGGCCGGTGGCGTGCACCGCCGCCTCGTAGCCGAGGTCGCGCAGCTGGTCGAACGGGAACTGGTCCTCGGCGATCTTGGCCTCCTGGAGGCAGAGCACGTCGGTGCGGCTGCTCTCCAGCCAGGCCAGCAGCCTCGGGAGGCGGGCGGTGATCGAGTTCACGTTCCAGGTCGCGATGCGCATGCCTCACAACCTACCGGGCGGGACCGACAACGCCTCCTGCCCGGTCGTGGCGGCGGTGCCGCGACGCTCAGACCTCCGCCGATGCGCCCGGCGTCAGCCTCAGGTGCTCCGCGCCGCCCAGGGCGCCGATCTGGTGGTCGTAGATCGGGCGGGCCAGGTCGGTCAGGAGCGCGTCGTGGATGTCGTAGGCGCGCCGGGGCTTGACCTCCCGGACGTACTCGATCACCTCGGCGATCTTGTTCCAGGGCGCCATCACCGGGAGCATCAGCGTCTCGACCGGCTGGTCGGGCACGGTGAGCGCGTCGCCGGGGTGGAAGACCTTGCCGCCGTCGATCAGATAGCCGACGTTGGTGATGCGCGGGATGTCCGGGTGGATCACCGCGTGCAGCTCACCGTGGACCTGCACGTCGAAACCGGCGGCGGTGAAGGTGTCCCCGTGCCCGACCGTGTGGACCCGGCCCGGGAAAGCCGCCGAGATCTTCTCCGCGACCGACTTCAGCGTCCAGATCTCGGCGGCCGGGTTCGCCTCCATCCCGGCCCGCAGCCGGTCCTCGTTGAAGTGGTCGAGGTGCTCGTGGGTGACCAGGACGGCCTCCGCGCCGACCGCGGCGTCCTCCTCGGAGAAGGTGCCCGGGTCGATGACGAGCGTGCGGCCGTCCTTCTCGAGGCGGACGCAGGCGTGGGACTTCTTCGTGAGCTTCATGCGTCCCATCCTGCCGTGCCTGACCGGCGCACGAGCACCGTCAGGCTGGTGCTCGTGGTGCCCGGTTGACGATCACCGCGGTCACTCCGCGGGCGTCGTCTCCTCGCGTATGACCTGCTGGGCCACCCGGAAGGCGCTGCCCGCGGCGGCCGTGCCGCAGTGGACGGCCGTCTGGAGCAGGATCTCCTTGATCTCGATGGGGGTGAGGCCGTTGCGCAGGGCGGCCCGGGTATGGGCGGCGAGTTCGTCCAGATGGCCGCCGGCGACCAGGGCCGTGAGCGCGACACAGCTGCGGGTGCGCCGGTCCAGGCCCGGCCGGTCCCAGATCTCGCCCCAGGCGCAGCGGGTGAGGAACTCCTGGAAGTCACCGGAGAAGTCGTCGGCCGTGGCCAGTTCCCGGTCGACGTGCGCGTCGCCCAGCACCTCGCGGCGGATCTTGAGGCCGATGTCATAGGTGTCGGGCCGGCCACCGGTCCGGGGCGGCACGGCGGCCGGGGCGATCTCGGCGATCGGCGCGGCCTGCGGCGCCTGCGCCGGGGCGGCCAGGACCGGCTTGGGGGGTGCCGCGACGACGGCCATCTGCCCGGTGCCGGCCTCGACGGCGGGCTGCCAGGCGGTGGAGAAGTGCCGGACCAGCAGGTCGGTGACGGCGGCGGGCTGCTCCACCGGGACCAGGTGCGAGGCGCCGGGCACGACGGCGAGACGGGCGTCGGGGATGCCGGCGACCAGGGTGCGGGCCTCGGCGGGTCCGGTGACCTGGTCGTCGGATCCGACCAGGACGAGCGTGGGCACGCCGACACGGCCGAGTTCGGCGCGGACGTCGAAGGCGGCCAGCGCCTCGCAGGCGGCGATGTAGCAGCCGGGGTCGGTGGTGCGCACCATCTGCACGGCCCAGTCGGTGATCGCGGGCTGGGCGGCGGCGAATCCGTGGGTGAACCAGCGGTCGGGCGACATCCGGGCGATGGGGTCGAGCCCGTTGGTACGGACGATCACTCCGCGCTGCCGGAACTCGTCGGCGGTTCCGAACCGGGGCGAGGCGGCGATCAGCGCGAGGGAGGCGAGGCGTTCGGGGTGGCGCAGGGCCAGTTCGACGCCGACGGCGCCGCCGAGCGCGCAGCCCGCGTAGCCGAAGCGCTGCACCCCCAGGGCGTCCAGGGTGGTGAGCAGGCGAGCGGTCAGATCGCCGACCGAGTCCGCCGGATACGCCGGTGCGCCGCCGTGGCCCGGCAGGTCGTACCGCAGCACACGCCACTGCTCGGCCAACTCGGGGACCTGACGGTCCCACATGTGCCATGTGGTACCCAGTGAGGGACCCAAGATCAGGACCGGAGCGTCTTCTGGCCCGTCAAAGCGGTATTGCAGGGTGTTCGGGGGTGTCTCGCTCACCCGTCAGACCCTCTCATCTCTCACGCGACACCCCTATAGGGGGGTGCCTCCATGTCCTTCGTCACCGACCGAGGCGGCCTCGTCCAGCAGACGCACGGACAGTGGTCTCGGAACAGCTCTCCACAGTCCTCGCCCCACAGCCGGGCCTCGGCCCACAAGGCGGCTCAGTGCAGCCCGTAGGCGCGGCTGCCGGGCGCCACGCCATATTGGAGAGGGAAAACACATTGATCACGCTGGTTTCCGGGACTCATGCGGCGCTTCCTGCTGACCGCTCATCAGTGGGCCTGACGACCAGCGCTGGGCTGAGACAGAACAGGTCCGTCACGCCCGCGAACCGGCCGACGATCGGTCGGCTGCAGCGGCATGCGGTGCGATCACCGCGGCGACCGTGCCGCAGGAGAGGTACATCCCCATGGTGTGGCAGTCCACGGACGCCATGTGTACGACCTCGTCCGTGTGGACCCCGTCGAACCGGCTGGACAGCGGACGCGGTACCGCGATGAGGTCGCCCGCCTCCGCCAGGTTCACCCGGCGCCGCACGCCGGGCGGCCTGGCGCCCTGCCTCGCCGGGCCAGCATTGCGACGGCCTCGAACCGTCTTTTGGGGGCACCACCTTGCCTATGAGGTCCGCTGCCCGGCGGTGGATGGCCAGTTCCGCCTCCAGTTCGGCGATCCGCCGGCGTGCGGCCACCAACTCGGCCTGGTCCTCGCTGGTAGGCTGCGGCAGTTGACCGGTGTCGACGAGGTGCTGACGGCGCCAGGCATAAGTCGTCTGCTCGCTGATGCCGAGGTCTTGGGCAACCTGCCGGACAGGCCGGCCGGCTTCGACGAGATCGAGGACCTTGCGCCGGAACTCGGCCGGGTAACGACGGGGCACAGCAGTCTCTTGAGTGTCTGGAGCATCATCTGTCCATCAAGATGACTCCACCAGACCCGGGACACATCAGAGCCTCCATCAGATCCGGAGCGCTTCACCCCGTAGTCAGATGAACCGTCGTGCGACGGTAAGGGCCCGGCGTCCCGCAGCCGGGATGCCGGGCCCCCTTACCGGGGCGCGATCAGGCGGGGCGGATGTTCTCAGCCTGCGGGCCCTTCTGGCCCTGCGTGACGTCGAACTCGACCTTCTGGCCCTCCTGCAGCTCGCGGTAGCCCTGGCTGGCGATGTTGGAGTAGTGGGCGAAGACGTCGGGGCCGCCGCCCTCCTGCTCGATGAAGCCGAAGCCCTTCTCGCTGTTGAACCACTTCACTGTGCCCTTGGCCATGACTGTCTCCTTTGAGGGAAACCGGGCACGCACCCTGCGCGACCGGGAGGTGATCGCCCTGGTCCGGAGAGGTGCTGAACAGCAAGAACGCCCGTGAGGCGATCACGGGCGAACGAAACTTCGGAACCACGACTGCTGATCACAACGCTATAACGGCATGACGGAAGGCGCTAGCGAAAACGCGCCAGCATCCGGCCCGAACGAAGGGCTGGATCGCCCGCGAGGCTCGGCCGACGGTGATCAAGCAGTTTCGCGCCCTTCTTCTGCACAAGGCTGCGGCGAGGCATGGCCTCTTCCCGCCTCCGGCTGTTCTCCGGGTGGGCCCCACCGATCATGCGTGACCGGCCCCTCCCATGGCGGGCGGGGCGGCAAGCGCTTCTGGGACACCGCCATCTGTCTGCCCGGCGAAGGAAGCTGCCTCGGGGCCCTCTCAGCCCCCTTACTCCTGAGCGCCGAGGACACCCGAGTCTCGACTACTGCGAGTGGACCAGTGCCGAGGCCCGCCGGGAGGCAGCGAACGCCGGAAAACACGACAGGGTGCCCGAGATCTTCTCCAGCACCGGGCGAACGGTTCGGCCACGGAAGGTACCGCTTTCAACGCTGCCTGTCCCCGGTCGCCGGCGTGATCCGATCGTGCCGAGGCACGCTGCGGGTGCCTCGGCACCGTCGGGAAAGGAGATCGCACAGGCAATGGATCACCTGTCCCGCTTTCCGGGTACCGTCAGGGTATGAGTCATCCGCACCCCGAGCTGAAAGCCGCCCCGCCCCTTCCCGAAGGAGGGCTGCGGGTCATCGCCCTGGGCGGCCTGGGTGAGATCGGCCGCAACATGACCGTCTTCGAGCACGCGGGCAAGTTGCTCATCGTCGACTGCGGCGTGCTGTTCCCCGAGGAGACCCAGCCCGGCGTGGACGTGATCCTGCCGGACTTCACCTCGATCCGGGACCGGCTGGACGACATCGTGGCCGTGGTACTGACCCACGGCCACGAGGACCACATCGGGGGCGTGCCGTATCTGCTGCGCGAGCGGTCCGACATTCCCGTCGTCGGCTCCAAGCTGACGCTGGCGTTCCTGGAGGCCAAGCTCAAGGAACACGGCATCCGGCCGCGCACGGTGCGGGTGCGGGAGGGCGACCGGCGCGGCCTCGGACCCTTCGACTGCGAGTTCGTGGCGGTCAACCACTCCATCCCCGACAGCCTCGCGGTCGCGATCCGCACCCGGGCCGGGATGGTGCTGCACACCGGTGACTTCAAGATGGACCAGTTCCCTCTCGACGACCGCATCACCGATCTGCGCGCCTTCGCCCGCCTCGGCGAGGAGGGCGTGGACCTCTTCCTCGCCGACTCCACCAACGCCGAAGTACCCGGCTTCACCACCTCCGAGCGAGACCTGAACCCGGCGATCGAGCAGGTGATGCGCACCGCCCCGCGCCGGGTCATCGTCTCCAGCTTCGCCAGCCACGTACACCGCATCCAGCAGGTCCTGGACGCCGCGCACCAGCACGGCCGCAAGGTCGCCTTCGTCGGCCGGTCGATGGTCCGCAACATGGGCATCGCCCGTGACCTGGGATATCTGAAGGTCCCCTCCGGTCTGGTCGTGAGCACGAAGGAGCTGGAGAAGCTCCCGGACCACAAGATCACTCTTGTCTGCACCGGGTCCCAGGGCGAACCGATGGCAGCGCTGTCACGGATGGCCAACCGCGACCACATGATCCGCATCGGCAAGGGCGACACCGTCCTGCTCGCCAGCTCCCTCATCCCCGGCAACGAGAACGCCATCTACCGGGTGATCAACGGACTCACCCGGTGGGGCGCCCACGTGGTCCACAAGGGCAACGCCAAGGTGCACGTCTCGGGGCATGCCAGCGCCGGCGAACTCGTCTACTGCTACAACATCGTCAAGCCCCGCAATGTCATGCCCGTGCACGGCGAATGGCGCCACCTGCGGGCCAACGGCGACCTCGCCATCCGTACCGGTGTCGACCCCGAACGGGTCGTCATCGCCGAGGACGGCGTCGTCGTCGACCTGGTCGACGGGCGCGCATCCATCACCGGCAAGGTCCCCGCCGGCAACGTTTACGTGGACGGCATGGAGGTCGGCGGCGCCACGGAAGCGTCACTCAAGGACCGCCTCACCCTCGCCGCCGAAGGCGTGGTCACGGTGGTGGCGATCGTCGACGCGGACACCGGCGCCCTCGCCGAGGCCCCCGACTTCCTGGCCCGGGGCTTCGTCCACGACGACGCCACCTTCGAGCCGGTCATCCCCCTCATCGAGAAGACCCTGGCCACCGCGGCCGAGGAAGGCGTCGGGGACTCGCGCCAACTCGAACAACTCGTCGCCCGCGCCGTGGCGAACTGGGCGTTCCGCACCTATCGCCGCAAGCCCCTCATCATCCCCGTCATCATCGACGCCTGAGCCGCGGTCCGGCAGCACGGTCCGCGGTTCCGGTGGCGGCCCCGCGAGCATCGAGGTCGGGCACGCCCGGACCGGACGGTGGCGAAGCCGCCGCGCTCGACGAGGCGGATCGCCTCGCCGTGGGCGGCTGGCAGGTCCGCGAGGGAGTCGGTGTTGCGGGCGACGGCTCTGTCGCCGCGCTCCAGGGCCGTCTGCGCAAACTCGCGGCCGATGCCGCGGGAGGAACGGTGACATGGCGGCGGTGCGCCCCGCTCAGATGTTGCACAAGATCGGACAGCGTCCACTCGGGGCAGGTCGGCACCTGCACGTCGTGGCTGGGCACGAAGGCGACCGCTGACCGGAAACGCGACCGTCTGTGCGTCGTTCAGCCGCAGCAGGACGGGGAACGAATGTCCTTGCCACGCGGACGCCTACCGTCACCCCGATCAACCGCAGTCGATTTTCACAGCGGTACAGGGGCACGCAAGGCGCGCGACACCGGCCGCGTGCCCTCGGACAAGGCAGGGCTCTCATCCCCGGATTCCAGTTCGGCGGCGCCACCGACCCGAGCCGACCGCATCGGCCATTCTCCCAGGCGAGTCCGCCGGCTACGCCCGCCCGCGACGCGCGCACGGGCATGCGCACGTCGCGGGCCACTGGACGGAACGCGCGAGTGGATAGCGCGATGCCGCTGAAGCGGTCAGATCGCGGGACTCATCGACTCAGCCGCCGCTCTTGCGCCTGAACGGCCGCTGGCTCGCAGCCGGGCCGTGTGCCGAACGCACCTTCGACGCATCGGACTTGGCGGCAACGTCAGCGGCATCCGCCTGCGCACCGCGCTTGCGCGCCAGGGCTTCGCGGAACTTGCGCTTGAGGTCGTAGTTGCCGTCGCTGTCCGGCTCCAGAGGGGACGTCTCGGGGGCAGCCGGCTCCGAACCTTCCGTAGATACGGGCTCTGCGGTCATGGTGACCTCCTGGGTTCGGGGGGGTGGGCAGGCACAGCTTGTCATGCTGGGCGCAGTGCGAGGCACCGACAACATCATTCTGCTCCGTTTCGGCGGGTATCCCTCTCGCAGCCAAAGGCGTTGACTTCGCAGGTGAGGCGCGCATGACAGCTTCGGGCCGGGCCGAGGGTTGCCGATCCCGTGGCCAGGAGATTCGCCGCCAAGGCAACGGCTCTCAGCCGTTGCGACGCACGAGGGCGGCCTTGCGGGCCTCGGCGAGCTTGCGGGCCTCGCCGGCCTTTCGGGACTTGCCGCCGGCGCCGCGGGAGGTGCCCTTGCTGGTGCCGAGGCCGCGGAAGGGAGCGTTGGTGTTCTTGGGTCGGGGGACGGAGGGCCCGCCGTCGAGCGGGATCCCGGAGGGAGTCTTGGCGCCGGTGATCCGGCTCAGCTCCGCCTCGCCCGAGCGCACCTTGGTGACGGTCGGCTCGATGCCGGCCCCGGCCATCATGCGGCTCGTCTCGCGGCGCTGGCCCGCCAGCACGAGCGTGACCACGCTGCCCGACTCACCGGCGCGGGCGGTGCGGCCCGCCCGGTGCACATAGTCCTTGGCATCGGTGGGCGGGTCGACGTTGACCACGAGATCGAGGTCGTCGACGTGCAGGCCACGGGCCGCGACATTGGTCGCCACCAGAACGGTGATCTGGCTGTTCTTGAACTGCGCCAGGGTCCGTGTGCGCTGTGGCTGGGACTTGCCGCTGTGCAGGGCCCCGGCGTGCACCCCGCTGGCCCGCAGATGCCGGGTGAGCTGGTCGACGGCGTGCTTGGTGTCGAGGAACAGCAGTACGCGGCCGTCGCGGGCGGCGATTTCCGTGGTGACGGCGTAGCGGTCAGGGCCGTGGACGACCAGAACGTGGTGCTCCATCGTCGTGACCGTGCCGGCGGCCGGGTCGACCGAGTGGGCGACGGGATCGTGGAGGTAGCGGCGGACCAGTTGATCGACGTCGCGATCGAGAGTGGCCGAGAAGAGCATCCGCTGACCGTCGGGGTGCACCTGCTCGAGCACGTCGGCAACCTGCGGCAGGAATCCCAAGTCGCACATCTGGTCGGCCTCGTCCAGCACAGTGACTCTCACCCGTCCCAGGCGGCAGGCGTTGCGCTCGATCAGGTCGTGCAGGCGTCCGGGGGTGGCGACGACCACCTCGGCTCCCTGGCGCAGCGCAGCGACCTGCCGGCCGATCGACGTTCCGCCGACGACCGTGGCGATCCGCAGCCGCAGTGCCTCGGCGTACGGCGCCAGCGCCTGGGTGACCTGTTGGGCCAGCTCCCGGGTAGGCACCAGGATCAGGGCAAGGGGCTGCTTCGATTCCGCGCGCCGCCCGGTCGTCCGTACGAGCAACGGCAGGCCGAAGGCGAGCGTCTTGCCCGATCCGGTCCGCCCGCGTCCCAGGATGTCGCGCCCCTCAAGGGCATCGGGCAGTGTGGCGGCCTGGATCGGAAAGGGTTCGCGCACCCCGAGTTCGCTCAGTGTCCGCAGCACCTCCGTCGGCAGTTCCAGCCCGGCGAAGGTGACGGCCGGGAGCAGCGCCGGGGTCGTTGCCCCAGGCTGGGCGGGACTGCCGTGAGCAATGCCGGAGTCATTGGGATGCTTCATGAACAGCCTTCCGCAAGGGAACGTACCGAGGAAGGCCCGGCAGGTTTGAACAGCCCACGCACAAGCCGAACGGAACAGATTGAATCGCCCACCGCGACGACCACGCAAACGCGTCAGACTAACACGCCTCGCCAACCGGCACACCGCGTCATTCCGAAGAAACGCGAAACTCGAATTCGGGACGGTCCCACGGCACGGCGGGCGGGTTCGCGTACGCGGTCCCGGTCCGCACCGCACCAGCGCGGTGGTAGAAGCCCTCGGCGGGAAGATGCGACACGACCTTGACACGGTCGAGCCCGGCGGCACGGGCCTCGGACTGCATGTGCGCAACGAGAAGCCGTCCAATACCCCGTCCTTGCGCCTCGTCGGCGACGAACAGCAGGTCGAGCTCCGGTGGAGCAAGGACGAGGGAGTAGAAGCCGAGGACCCGGCCTCCATGCTCGTCGGCGCCGACGGCCACAAAGGCGCGGTGGGACTCGATGTAGTCAGGACCGACCCGGTAGCCCGCGACTGCGGCCGCGTACTTACCCGCGTAGGCGCCTGAGCCACGCACGAGCCGCGTGAGCCGTTTGGCATCCCGCGCGACGGCTCTCCGTATCGTGATCGGCCGGCCGATCGGGGAAGTGCGTGAACTCATCGGGAGAGTATTTCGCACCGGGGCGTGCCGTCGTGCGGCGGGTCGGCTGCTCGGGCAGGCGTCCTGCACCGCTCCCGGGGGACCGTCTGCGCAGGCCCCGATCGACCGAGTCCTCTCACTGCCGCCGCATCGGCCGCCCGCCGACAGCAACTGGAACGCCCGAACCGCTGCGGAGGAGCCGGAGAACAGGGTGGTCAACCACTGCTTCCCCTGGGCCTGCCGCAGCGAGGTCAGCCTGTGCAGGACGACTTCAGGCCGGCCTCGTGAGCCGCATCAGGAGACGCCGAACTTTGTGCGGGCAAACGGATGTGCCCTGGTTGATCGCACCAGGTCCCTGGAGGGTGTGTTGCGCATCGGCCGTGTACGGCGTGCCGTCGCTGTGTCCTTGCTTCGGGTGGCTCCCAAGAGGACAACCGAGTGCAACGGCGCCCGCGCCGGCGTTGCGACCCACCTGTTCGGAAACCCCGCCAGGCCGCACCCCGTGGCTTCTCGTCGCACACTGCCCCTATGGAGGGGGGTGCGACTGCACAGGTCCGACCAAGTGGAAGACCTCCCTGGTTCATGCCCCGGCTCATGCAACTGCGCACCGAGGTGCAGGAGCACGCCCGGGCGGAGGAACGCTACGAGTTCGCCCACATCCGCCGCAGCACGGACGTCACCAACCTCGCCACCATGGCCAAGGCCGTAAAGGCCGTCAAGGCCGCCGAGGCCATGGCCCCCAGCCGGCCCTACCCCCGGCGTCCAGTCGGCCACCACCAACATGGCCCTCGGCTCGGTGGCCGTCCTCATGGCCTTGTGGACCGCACGAAGGACGCAGTCCAAGGCCATGAGGAGGAGCCGACGTACCTCCCCGTGACACCGACGCCCATTCACCTCTCGCCGTCTGATCCGTAGGCGTGCCCGCGAGGCAGGGGGCCGAAGCCGGCGTGGCGCCCCGGGCGAACGGCAGCGTGGCGCTGCCCGGGGCCGGGTCCACTGCGGGCGGCGAGGGCGTCGGCGACGGCGCCGGTGGTGAAGGCGTAGACGGCCTTGTGCAGAAGGTCCACGGCCATCTCCTGGCGGGGCCAGGTGGCCGGTGGGGCACCGACGCCGGTCGCGTTTTCGAGGATCTGGTCGTTGGTGACGCGGACGACGGTGAACTTGGCCGAGGCGAGCGGTCCGCGCAGTCCGCTCTGGGCCATGATCGACCGCAGCACTCCGAGAAGGGCGGCCTGGCCGTAGTGCATGGCCCAGTTGACCGGCAGCGACTGTCTGCCGGGACGTTCAGGCAGGCCGGTCAACCGCTGGAGAACACGCGCGGGCACATGAGAGTCGGGCCGGCCGGTGACGGCCTGCTCCATCTTCTCTCCGAAGGTCATCACGACTCCCCCGGCGGCGCCGGCGAGCAGTCCCTGCCAGAGTGCGCGCTTGAGCATGTCCCGGCGGGTACCCTCTGCCACGGCCTTCACCCGCGCGGTCGCTGCCCCGCACCAAGCGGACGGCCGGAGAGACCGATCGGCGCCGTCGTAGACCGCCCCTGCCCAGGGCATGGATCGCGCCACGATCCGACCTGCCCTTCGCCGGAGTGGCGCCGGCCGGCCACGCAGCCCGCCGCTGTCGGGCGTGGGTCACGCCTTGCCGCTTCCGCATGTCCGTCCCCGGCCGGGCTCCGCCGGGGACCGCGGGTCCTCCGCGGTCCGCTGCCGGGTCACTCGCCGATTGTCTTCTCGACGAGCGCGCTGTAGGCCAGTCGCAGCGTGTCCGCGCCGGCCGGAGCGGCGAGCGTGCCCACGGCGGTGCGTGTCGCGCGCGGCCAGAGCAGCCGGCCGGCGGTCGTTCCGCCCGGGCCCTGCGGGCGACGTACCGGGTGAACGGGGCACGCAGCGGACTGGTGACCGATGCGCCGCCCAGCGGCCGGTCGTGCCCCGTCGCGTACTGCCTGCCGGTCTGCTGCAGCAGTCCGTGCAGACGTCCTGTGAGGCGGCCGTCAGCTGCGGTGTTCATGAGTTCCTGTCTCGGTACGCGGTTGTCCCTCGCCGACCTCGCGCGGCGCTTGCCCGTCCAGGTCCTGCCGGCGCAGGCGGATCTCCACGTGGCCGTCGGTGATCCGGGTGTCGAAGGACGGCTGGGGTGCGGTGGCCGGGCCGCGGACGTTCCAGCCGTCCGAGAGCCGGAAGACACTGCCGTGCCAGGGGCACCGGACGCACCCGTCGCTGACCGTGCCCTCGGAGAGCGGCCCGGCGAGGTGGCTGCACCGCTCGGCCAGCGCATGGACGGCCCCTCCGGTCTCCCGGACGACCAGGACAGGCACGTCGTCGACGCTGCGCCGTACCGGCCGGTCGGCCGGGAACTCCGCCACGGCTCCGATCCGGTGCCAGCCCGGGGTGACGACGTGCGGAACCTCCTCGGCGTGGTTGGCGCCGGACGCCTGTCGGTAGGCCAGGTGACCGCCCAGCATGCCGCCGAGCGCGACTGCCGTCAGGCCGAGGAAGCCATAGACCCGGGCCGTGGCATGCCTCCCCTTGACGCGGCAGGTGAGCGAGGCGGCGTACAGGCCGACAGCCGTGGAGTTGGCCAGGGCGTGCACCAGTCCGATGCGCTGCTGCTGACGGTGCAGCTCCGCCCAGTCGACCCAGCCCGCCAGGGCCGCGGGAGCGGCGGAGACCAAGCCGACACCGATCAGCAGGCCCGCCTCGCGGGAGCGGCCGGGGTACAGGTCCAGCACCGCCGACGACAGCCAGCTGCCGACCGGTAGCTGCACCATCAGCGGATGCACCGGATGCCCGAGCCACCTGCCGTGCAGGAGGTCCCGGCCGTCGCCGAGCGGCAGCGCCTGCACCCTCTTGCGAACCGTGTCGATGGCCGCGTCGGCCGTGGGCTTCCGCTCCAGGCGGTCCAGCAGCCGCAGGAGGCGGCTCTGCCCCAGCCGGGGGCGGCGGAGTGGCGTAGTGCTCATGGTCGGCCGGGTCTCCACCTGCGCGGACGGCAAACGGAGCGGTCAGACGAAGACGGTGCCGCCGTTGCGGCAGTCGTGAATGGCCTGCCGTACGGCTGTGGGACGGTCTGTCCGGAGCCGCAGTTGTTGCTTGACCTGGTCGTACCGGCGCACCGGGCCGTCGCTGTGGGCATCCATGCCGACGGCCTCGATGCACACGTCGGGGCCGGGGCCGCCGGTGCGCTCGCGCCGTTCCGCGCCGCCGTCGGTGCGGGTGCAGATCCTGCTTTGTCGTGCGTGTCGACGTCCGTCCGGCGGCCTTCGGCCTCTGCCCGGAATTCCCGAAAAGTTGGAAGCAGTGAATTCCGTGCAACTCTCGCGGTACGGCTCAGGACTTGCACCTGCCGACCGATGAGTCCCCCTGTCATCTCCTCCTGAACGTTCGTCCCCGTGCAGCCGAGCACGAACCGTCGTTCCACGTTGGGCCGGGCCCCTCCGGGTACCCGCGGGGGGCCGGCCCCCCA
>NZ_JBSFRB010000020.1:0-136080 GCF_053589015.1 Streptomyces sp. NPDC003393
ACCGCGGCCAACTCCCCACCCAGCACACCCCGTCAACGACACACCCGATCAAACGGACACGCCACCGGCGAGTGAACCTGACCAAGCCCTACTAGGAGGATGTCACCAGGATCGGTCGTTGCGGTCGCTGTACTTCCCCGCTGTAGCGCAACCAGCGGACCCATCACGTCAGTGACGACGCCACCCGCCTGGCTCCTGTCACGGAGGCGTGGGCATCTGCGTGAAGGTGCACGGTACCGTGAGCGGCTCTGTTGCGGTGCAAACACCCTGGTACACCGCACCGGTCGCGGTCAGTACGCTGACGTAGACCTCGTTGTCGCGCGTCGCCAGTGTGGCGTCGACGACGTTGGTCGGCGCCGGTGTCGAGGGCGTGCCTGTCACGAGTTGCCAGTCGCCCACAGGCGTAGGGGCCGAGGGCGGCGCCTCTCGGACCGTCAGGACGTACACACGTCCGTCACACACCACCCCGAGGTACTTGTCCGGGTCTTGCACTGCCGAGTCGATGTCGAAGCATCCACGCGGCACGGGCGGGGGCTTCGGGCAGTTCTGGTCGTGGCCGTGGTCGCACCCGCCATTGGATGCGATGCCTGCGCGGGCGGTCATGCCGTTCGGTGTCTCGGGCTGCTGCGCAGCTTTTGCTGTTCCGGCTCCGACGAACGTCATGGCGACTGCGGCTGCCAGCGAGGCAGCAACCCTGCGCTTCTGTTTCACTCCATGCGCTCCTTTTCTGGTGACAGCGGGCATAAGTCTGTTTTCTCGAGAAAACGTGACACATGTATGCCCGCGTGATGTGTTCCACTGCAGGGCGCGCACAGTTTTCGCTCAGATGCGCGACGTGGGAATGAAGGGGCGGCCACTGTCGGTCGGGCCTTCGGCTCCGCGCCTGGCCGTCGGCCGCAACGGCGAATTCGGACGGACATTCCGTGTCCCCGCCCGGTGGTCCCCCGAGGTCATCGGTGATACGAGCATTGCCGACGTGGACTTCGCCGAGTTCGCCTGCGCGGTCGGCGGTTTCAGGGACGTTCCGCGGTTGCGGCGACGACTGAACCAGCCGTCCCCTTGCGGCGCACGGTACCGAGCAGTCGCAGAGCAGACATGGGCCGGTTGCCGGACCGGGAAAGCCGTGAAGTCCCTCTGCTTTGCGCTGCTGATTCCCGAAGGGCTCCTCACGGCCGGTGGCCCATGAGGCGGGCTGCCGAGGTGAGGGTGGCTCGGGCCTCGTGTTCGGGGAGGCCGGTGTGGAGGGCGGCGGCGAGCAGGGGGGCGGCGAGGTCGGGGCCGATGCCGTGTTCGTAGGCGCGGCAGGCCGCCCAGAACAGGCGGGTGTTGCGCTGGCCCTCGTGGGCGCCCAGGACGAACTGCACCAGGCCCTGGCCGTGCCCGCCCGTCGACGCAGGGGCGGGATGGCGGGGCGCGCGGGGCGGTGGCAGGAGGAGCCTGAGCAGGGCGCGTGGGCAGGGGGCGGGTGCGAGGTGGGCGGTGCCGGGGGCGACGGCGTACGCGCCGTGTGCGGTGCGGGAGCCGGGGCCGACGAGGTAGCCGCCGGCGCCGCGGATGTCGATGCCGGGCGCCAGTCGGCCGGCCGAGTTCGGGACGACGACGTCCGGTGGCCCGGTGAGCCACAGGTGGCGGCCGCCGCTCGGAGTCATGACCACCACCGTGGGCGGGATGGTGAACAGGTGGCGCAGGGCGATCTCGCGCAGGGCCGCCGGGGCGTCCGTGCCGGCCTTGGTGTCGAGGTCGACGCCGATCAGGTGGTGCGGGGGCAGGCCGCAGGCGATGCCGTAGCCGGTGGCCCAGGGAGCGGCGGCGAACAACTCGCGGATGCGGGCCGGGTCGGTGGAGGCGTCGTACACGCCGTGACCGAAGCGGCCGCACTCGCCGTGGCAGCGCGGCCGGGACGGGTCGGGCGCGTCGGCGCGGTGCGGTGAGCGCAGGGCCGGGAGTTTCGTCCGGGACAGGGGGATGACGGCCAGGCCGCGTTCGGCGGCTGACAGTGCGTGTGCGAGGGCCAGCGTCGTGGCCTGCCGGTCGATGGTGGCCATGCCTCCAGTTTCGTATGTATGTTCGAAGAACGGAAGGGGTCAGGTGTGGCGGATCGCGCCGTGCGCGGGGAATTGTCGACTTCGGGTCGATTCGCGGCGGGGTTTGGCGGAACGCTTCACCCCTTGCGGCGGTTGGGGATCGCTCGGGCGGTCGGCGCCCGGTTCGGTGCGGTGTGGGGGGTGTGGGACAAGAAAGGTGGCGAAGGGGGTTTATCGACTTGTCCTCACGCTTGCGTGCGAATCACGGCTTCCGGGGTGGTTCGGAGGGGACTCATGGGCGACTCTGATCTTGCGACGTCGTGAGAAACCGCCGGGGTGGTCGGCCAACTTCCCTGGTGAAAGCCGTAGTTCAGAGTTCAGATCGCTTCACGCAGCTTCACGCAGTGTCACGTACTCCGGCAGGCAGCCGGTGCGTACCTCGTACTGGAGGAGCAATATGGCAAGCATCCGTACCGTCCGCGTTCTCGCCGCCGTCGCGGCCGTCCCTCTCGCGGCGGCCCTCTTCGCCGGCGTCGCGGCCGCGGACAACGGCGCCTTCGCGGACAACGGATCGAACGCGGGCATCGCCGGGGTCGTCGGCAGCGGGGTCGGCCACGACAACAGCGGCAACTCGTCCACCACGCAGCAGCAGGCGGTCGGCAACGGCGCCTCGAACCAGAGCAACACCGCCCAGGTCGACGGCTCCGCGTTCACCGCCGTCCAGCAGGGCAACAGGAACGTCGCCATCGGCTTCACCCCGCTGTGGTGAGCCGGGGTGGGCCGGCGCGCACACTGGGGATCCGCCGGCCCTGAACACACGTGGGTCTGCTCGTGGGGACGCAACACACGTCGGCGCGGCGGTGCTTCGGTACCGCCGCGCAGGCGTCTTCCGTGTCTTCGGCGGTCGGCGTACGGTGCCACCCGGACCGTCACCCAGGGGTGAACCCGCAGTACGGCCCGGTTCCTCGTCCACCCTCAGGAGGTGCGGACAACCCCACCCCTACAACCTGAGGGGGACTCGGCTTCAGGACCTGCGGGCGATACGCCGCGGGCGTCGGCGCTCCTAGCGTGGAGGCATGACCACACCCGTCTGCACCAGCGCGTCGACCGCGGCCGTACCGGCGGCGACGCAGAGCCTGGCGTATCCGTCGTTCGCGTCGTACGTGCGGGCCCGCCAGTCGGTGCTGCTGCGCACCGCCCGGTCGCTGACCGCGAACCCGAGCGACGCGGAAGACCTGTTGCAGACCGCGCTCACCAAGACGTATCTCGCGTGGGAGCGGATCGAGGACCACCGGGCGCTGGACGGCTACGTCCGCCGCGCGTTGCTGAACACCCGTACGTCGCAGTGGCGCAAGCGCAAGGTCGACGAGTTCAGCTGTGACGAGCTGCCCGAGCCGGAGCCCGTACCGGGCGCGGCCGATCCCGCGGAGCAGCAGGCGCTGCGCGACGCCATGTGGCGGGCGATCCTGAAGCTGCCCGCGCGGCAGCGGGCGATGGTCGTCCTCAGGTACTACGAGGACCTCTCGGAGGTGCAGACGGCCGAGGTGCTCGGCGTCTCCGTCGGCACGGTGAAGTCGGCGGTCTCCCGGGCGCTCGGCAAGCTGCGCGAGGATCCGGAGCTGGGGCTGGTGCGCTGAGGCGGGGCGGCCGGAACCTGCCGGCACGGCGCCGCAACCGTTTGCGCGGGCCCCTGAGCCGGCTCGGGACGGGCCCCGTGCCGACGCCCGGCGCGGAGGGGCTCGTGCAGAAGGTCACGTGATCGATCGTCCGCCCCTAGTGACATACCGAATGGTATGTGCGCAGAATCAGCGCGAACCCTACTACCGCGTAGGCGATCCCCTACCACCGCGTAGGCCATGCCGTTCCGGGAGGACGCCGTGCTGAGCACCATGCAGGACGTACCGCTGACCGTCACCCGCATCCTCGTCCACGGGGCGCTGGTGCACGGACGGTCCCAGATCACCACCTGGACCGGGGAGGGCGAGCCGCAGCGACGCAGCTTCGCCGAGGCGGGCCTGCGCGCGACACAACTGGCGAACGCCCTGCGGGACGACCTCGGCGTCCGCGGCGACGACCGGGTCGCGACCCTGATGTGGAACAACGCCGAGCACGTCGAGACGTACTTCGCGGTGCCCTCCATGGGCGCCGTGCTGCACACCCTCAACCTGCGCCTGCCCGCCGAGCAGCTCGCCTGGATCGTCAACCACGCCGCCGACCGTGTGATCATCGTCAACGGCTCCCTGATCCCGCTGCTCGCCCCGCTGCTGCCGCGGCTGAAGACGGTCGAGCACGTCGTCGTCTCCGGCCCCGGCGACCGCTCCCCGCTCGACGGATCCGCCGCGCAGGTGCACGAGTACGAGGACCTGATCGCCGGCAAGCCGACCACGTACGACTGGCCGGAGCTCGACGAACGCCAGGCCGCCGCCATGTGCTACACCTCCGGCACCACCGGCGACCCCAAGGGCGTGGTCTACAGCCACCGTTCGATCTACCTGCACTCGATGCAGCTCAACATGACCCAGTCGATGGGGCTGACCGACCAGGACACCTCGCTGGTCGTCGTCCCCCAGTTCCACGTCAACGCCTGGGGCCTGCCGCACGCCGCCTTCGTGACCGGCATCAACATGCTGATGCCGGACCGGTTCCTGCAGCCCGCCCCGATCGCGGAGATGATCGAGCGCGAGAAGCCGACCCACGCAGCCGCCGTCCCCACCATCTGGCAGGGCCTGCTCGCCGAGCTGACCGCCCACCCCCGTGACGTCTCCTCCCTGGTCCAGGTCACCATCGGCGGCGCGGCCTGCCCGCCCTCCCTGATGGAGGCCTTCGACAAGCTCGGCATGCGGGTCTGCCACGCCTGGGGCATGACGGAGACCTCCCCGCTCGGCACGGTGGCCCGTCCACCGGCGTACGCGGTCGGCACCGACGAGGAGTTGGGCTACCGCCTCACCCAGGGCCGCTTCCCGGCCGGTGTGGAGGCCCGGCTGACCGGCCCCGGTGGCGAGCGCCTCCCCTGGGACGGCCAGTCGGCGGGCGAGCTGGAGGTCCGGGGCCCGTGGATCGCCGGCGCCTACTACAACGGGCCCGACGCGGAACCGCTGCGCCCCGCCGACAAGTTCAGCGAGGACGGCTGGCTGAAGACCGGCGACGTGGGCACGATCAGCCCGGACGGCTACCTCACCCTCACCGACCGCGCCAAGGACGTCATCAAGTCCGGCGGCGAATGGATCTCCTCGGTGGACCTGGAGAACGCCCTGATGTCCCACCCGGACGTCGCCGAGGCCGCCGTCGTCGCCGTCCCCGACGACAAGTGGGGCGAACGCCCGCTGGCCACGGTCGTCCTCAAGCCGGGCGCCACCGCAGACTTCGAGACCCTGCGCGCCTTCCTCGCCGAGGAAGGGAGGATCGCCAGGTGGCAGCTCCCCGAGCGCTGGACGATCGTCGAGGCGGTCCCGAAGACCAGCGTCGGCAAGTTCGACAAGAAGGTGCTGCGCAGGCGGTACGCCGACGGGGAACTGGACGTCACCCAGCTGTGAGCGCCGGGCCCGCCGTCTCGGGAAACCGATGAGGGCGGGCCCTTCTCATGGGTGCCGAAGCCCAAGGGCTGTCCAGCGATCCCCGGCGGGCGCGCGACGCCGCCCTCGGCACCTCGCCGCGTTGTCGGAACATCCGCACACGCCCGGTAGGCGGACGTCCCTCCGCCGTGCGATGCTCCGCCACTGCATGAACGGCGTGGGAGGTGCCCCCGGCATCCGACGCCGCGCGCTGATCCACCGCGTATCACGGGACAGCCCTCAGTTGGTGCCGATACGGGCCAGCAGGTCGACGATCCGGGTCTGGACCTCGTCGCTCGTCGACCGCTCGGCGAGGAACAGCACCGTCTCGCCGGAGGCCAGCCGCGGTAGGTCCGCCTGGTCGACGGCGGCCGTGTAGACGACGAGCGGCGTGCGGTTGAGCTGCCCGTTCGCGCGCAGCCAGTCCAGGATCCCGGCCCGGCCGCGGTGCACCTGCATCAGGTCCATCACCACCAGATTGGGCCGGAACTGTCCCGCCAGCGTCACCGCGTCGCCGTCGCTCGCGGCCCGCGCAACCTGCATGCCACGCCGTTCCAGCGTCGCGGTCAGGGCCAGCGCGATCTCCGCGTGCTCCTCGACCAGCAGCACCCGCGGCGGGTGCTGCTCGCTGTCGCGCGGCGCCAGCGCCTTCAGCAGCACGGCGGGGTCGGCGCCGTAGGCCGCCTCACGGGTGGCCTGCCCGAGCCCGGCCGTGACCAGCACGGGCACCTCCGCGGCGACGGCCGCCTGCCGCAGCGACTGGAGCGCGGTGCGCGTGATCGGTCCGGTCAGCGGGTCCACGAAGAGCGCGGCGGGGAAGGCCGCGATCTGCGCGTCGACCTCCTCGCGCGAGTGCACGATCACCGGCCGGTAGCCGCGGTCGCTCAGCGCCTGCTGCGTGGCGGCGTCCGGGGCCGGCCAGACCAGCAGCCGACGCGGGTTGTCGAGCGGCTCCGGCGGCAGTTCGTCGTCCAGCGGCTGCGGACGCGGCATGTCCGCGACCTCGACGGCACCACCGGGGCCGTCCAGCGGTTCGGGTCCCTCGGCGGCGTTCTCGTCCGGGGCTCCTATGGCGTACGACCGCCCGGCGCCCTCGGTGGTCTGCGCGAGCCGGGGCTGCCCGGGGGCCGGCGAGGGCTGCGCCGGGGTTCCGGGGGCGGCAGGGGTGGCGGCCGGTCCCAGGGCAGAACCGCCCAGGGACGGCTGTCCGGAGGCCTGTTCGGCCGACGGGCGAGGGCGCGCCGTCTGCTCGGGCCGCTGCTGCTCGGGACGTGCGGCGGCCGGGTCCGGGGGCGTGCCCAGTTTCCGGCGGCGGCCGGAACCGCCCGCCGTGTGCGGGGGCGGGGTGGCCGACGGCTGCTGCACCTGGGCGGCCTGGCGGCTGAAGGGCACGCCCTGCCCCAGCGTCCGCACGCTGATCGCCCGGCCCTGGGTGGAGTTCGGGTCGACGGGCGCGGCGGCCTCGGTAGGCAGCGGCTGAGCCGCCCGCGGAGCACCGCCACCGGGGGCGGGCGAAGCGGCGGGCTGCCCGGCGGCCTGTGCGGCCTGCGGGGGCCGAGCGGCCTGGGCGACGGGCTGTCCGGCGGTCTGCTCGGGCGGCAGCGGGGTGCCGGGAATTGTGCCGTGGGCCGGGGTGCCGTGAGGCGGCGTGCCGGATGCGTTCGGGGGCAGGAGGGCGCCCGCCCCGTTCGGGCCGGCCGGAGCGGCCGGGGCGCCTTGCGGCGGTACGACGGCCGCGGTGCCGTTCGGCGGCACGGGCCCGGCCGAACCGTTCGGTGGCACGGGGACGCCGGGGCCCAGCGCCTCACCGGTAGCGGGCCACGGCTGCGGAGCCGGCGTACCGGCGGCCGGTGTCTGCTGCACGGAGGCGGTCTGCTGTGCGGAGGGGGTGGCCTCGGCGGGGAGGCCGTGGGCCGGGGTGGCGTGCACGGGCGCCGCCCCGCCCGGGAGCGGCCGGCCGGTGGCGGCCTGTTCCGGGGCCAGCGGGCCCCGGCCGGACGCCTGCGCCGGAGGCAGCTGTGCGCCGGCCGGCTGTCCGGGAAGACCCTGCGGCATCGGACCACCCTGAGCGGGCACGCCCTGTCCGATCGTCCCCTGCGCTGCCTGCGCGGTCACGCCCTGCGCCGGTGGCTGGGCCACCGCCCGTCGCCGTCGTCCGGTCGGCGCGGTCGCGGGGTGCGGCTGCGGGGGCGTGTGGGTGTCGGACTGCCCGGCGGACACGGCATCGTGCTGCCCCGCTTCGGCGTCCGAACCGGCACCGGCCCCCGATCCAGGACCGCCGGCCTGCCCCGGAATCTGCACCTGCTGCGGCACTCCCGTCCCCTGCGCCGCGGGCGCGGGCATGGGCTCGGCCTGGGGCGCAGGCCGGTCGACGTCGGCGGGCGGAAGAGCGAAGACCGTACGAGGAGCCGCCTCCTGCGCGGCCGCGCGCTCGGTGGCCGCCGCGAGGGCACGCCGACGCCGCCCGGTCGGCTGCTGGGCGGGCGCGGTGGCGGAACCGTCAGCTGAGTCAGCGGCGGCGGCCGTGGCATCCGGCGCCACGGGCAGCGCGGGCGGGAGAGCCTGGGGTTCACCGGACTCGCGCCGGGCGCGCCGTCCGGTGGGCGAGGGCACGCCCTGCGGCGGCACCGTGCCGCCCAGGCCGGAACCGGAGGCCGCCGCTCCCGCCGCGTGCTCGGCCGCCGTGACCACGGCGCCCTCGGCCACGGCCGGGTCCTCGGCGGGCCGGCCGCGCCGCCGGCCCGTACCGCCGGAGCCCTCGGCTCCCTGGGCCGAGTCCTGCGTCCGGCCCTGGGCAGGGACCGGCGCGGGCTCCTCGGCCGGGCGCCTCCTGCGCCGCCCGGTCGGAGTGGCCTGGCCACCGGAAGCGGGGGCGTCACCCTCGCTGCCGCTTCCCAGGAACGCGTCCGTGGACGCCCGCCGGGCCCGGCGCCGTCCGCCCGAGGCCTGCGCGGGCACGGTGGGCGCCCCGGCCACGGCGATCTCCGTCGAAACGGCCCCTCCACCGGACGCGGCGGATCCCGCCTCCGTACCCGAACTCGCCGCCGGCTCCACCTCTGCCGCGGATCCCGCCGTCCCCGCCTGGCCCTGCTGGTCGTGGACCACGGCCCCGGCGCCGCCCCCGATGGGCACCTCGAGCACGTAGGCGCTGCCGCTCATGCCGGGCACTTCATGGGTCTGCAGCACACCGCCGTGCGCCCGGACGATGCCGCGCACGATCGGCTGGTGCACCGGGTCTCCCCCGGCGTACGGCCCGCGCACCTCGATCCGTACGACCTCGCCGCGCTGGGCGGCCGCCACCACCACGGTGTTGTCCATGTAACCGCCTGCCGACACCGGTGCGTTGCCGGTCGCGTCGACGCCGGCGACGTCCGCGACGAGATGCGCGAGCGCGGTGGCGAGCCGATGCGGGTCGACCTCGGCCTCGATGGGCGGCGCGTGCACGGCGAACTGCACCCGGCCGGGCCCGACGAGCTCGACGGCCCCGTCGACACCGGCGGCCACCACGGCGTCGAGCATGGCCTTGGTCCGGGTGATGTCCTCGCTGCCGACGTCGAGGCGCTGGTAGGAGAGGACGTTGTCGATGAGGGTGGTGATGCGCGAGTAGCCGGCCGAGAGATGGTGCAGCACCTGGTTGGCCTCGGGCCACAGCTGGCCCGCGTCGTCGGCGGCGAGTGCCGCCAGCTCGCGGCGCAGCTCGTCCAGGGGGCCGCGCAGGGAGCCGCCCAGGAGCGTCAGCAGCTGCTCGTGGCGGCCCGCGAGCGCCTCGTAGCGGTCCTTCTCCCGCTCACCGAGCGCGGCGTACCGCTCCTCACCGGCCGCGAGTTCCTCCGCGTGCCGCTCGGTGAGCTCCTCGATCTCGGTGACGTGCTGCTGGCGCAGGGCGGTGAGCTCGGAGGCGTGCTCCTCGGCGAGCCGTTCGAGCTCCTCGGCGTGCCGCTGCTCCGCGGCGGCCTTCTCCTCGGCGAGGGCGTCGTAGGGGCGCCGGTCGGTGAACGTCATCACGGCGCCGACGAGCTGGTCGCCGTCGCGCACGGGCGCGGTGGTCAGATCGACGGGGACCTTGTCCCCGGCCTTGGACCACAGCACCTGCCCGCGCACCCGGTGCTTGCGGCCCGAGCGCAGGGTGTCGGAGAGCGGCGACTCCTCGTACGGGAAGGGCGAGCCGTCGGCGCGCGAGTGGAGCACGAGGGTGTGCAGCTCGCGGCCGCCGAGCTCACCGGCGCGGTAGCCCAGGATCTGCGCGGCGGCGGGGTTGACGAGCACGATCCGGCCGTCGGTGTCGGTGCCCACGACGCCCTCGGCGGCCGCCCGCAGGATCATCTCGGTCTGCCGCTGCGAACGGGCCAGCTCCGCCTCGGTGTCGACGGTGCCGGACAGGTCGCGCACGACCAGCATCAGCAACTCGTCGCCTTTGTAGCCGGAGCCGTCGTACGCCTGCTGGCCGTTCTCCAGATTCGCGCTCGTGACCTCGACCGGGAACTCGCTGCCGTCGGTGCGGCGCGCCGTCATCCGGGTCGGCTTGGTCCGCCCGCGCGGGTCGATGTGGTCGGGGCGCCGCATGGAGCCGGGGATCAGCTTGGAGTCGAACTGCGGCAGCAGATCGAGCAGCCCGCGACCCACCAGGGCCGTGCCCGGGGTCTCGAAGGCCTCCAGGGCGATGGTGTTGGCGTTGACGACGGTGCCGTTGGCGTTGACCAGCACCAGGGCGTCGGGCAGGGCGTCGAGTATGGCAGCGAGGCGAGCAGCGCCTCGGGATGGCCTGCTGCTCACGAGACGCTTCCTCCCTGTTACCGCACCTTGCCGACCGCGGGGGTCATCTTGCCAACCGGCCCGCAGCGTGTCACGCGAGCGAGTCTATGCGCTGAGGTTGCGCCCGCGACGCCGGATGAGAGGGAGGTCGCACGAGGAAGTGACGTCGAACCCGTGACCGTACGATTCCGCTTCGCACGACCTCCGCACGACCTTCACCGACTCCGGGATCGCGGCCTTCGCCGACACCTGAACCGCGACCTCGGCCGCCTCAGGAATCGCGGCCTCCACGCTCTTCGGGACCGGGACGGCGGGACCTCGGGAACCGAGGTCGGGCAGGAGCGGCACGAGCCGGTCCCAGCGGCCGATCGCGCAGCCGTCGCCGCGGTCGTACGCCGCGTCGACGGGCCGGCCGGCCCAGGTCCCGGTGACGCGGGCGGTGGCCGGCCCGCCGTACTGCATGGTGCAGAGGCCGTCCGGCGGCGCGGGGGCGAAGGCGTCACGGCCCCAGCGCGTGCTCCGGTCGAGCACCGCGCACGCGCCCCGCGCGTCGGGATGGCTCCCGCCGCCGGGATGGCAGTACAGCTCGAACGTCCCGTCCCTCCCGTCACCGGCGTGCCGCACGGTGACGGTGAGGTGATCCCCGGCCCGGTCCTCGTCCCGGACCGGGGGCGGCGCGCCGGCGGAGGCGGCGGCGGGCAGGGCGGAGAGCGCGGTGACGGTGAGCGCGACGACGGACGCCGAGGCCCCGAGCAGGAGCCGCCGCGGCCGGCGGCGCTGGAGGCGTGAGCTGAACTGCATCATGCCCGGACCAACGCGTCGGCCCGCGAGGCGTTGCGCCGGTCGACGCGACCGGACGACGCCCCGGCAAGGACTTTGCCCTGGGCCCCGTCTGCCTAGTACCGTGGGGAGCGATTGGTGACACCCCGCTCGTGTGTGTCATCATCTGCACGCACCGATCGCGCGCTCGCGTGAGCGGTTGTGCTGGAGGCGTCGCCTAGTCCGGTCTATGGCGCCGCACTGCTAATGCGGTTTGGGCCTTAAAGCCCATCGAGGGTTCAAATCCCTCCGCCTCCGCGCAAGATCACCGAAGCCCCGGTCCACTGGACCGGGGCTTCGTCGTACCGGTCGTAGGGGCCGTGCACCCCGGACCGCGTGGCCCGACGCCCCACCGTCCCAGGCCCTCTGCGTCTCCCGCCGCGAACCGCGTTTCCGCAGCTCACAAGGGGTGCGGGGAATGGATTTCACATGACGGCGGCAGTCATGTAATGTTCTTCCTGTCGCCGCGAGCGGGCCGGAAGGACCGAAAGCGAAGACGAAAAACAGAACAAGCACTCGTAGCTTAACGGATAGAGCATCTGACTACGGATCAGAAGGTTGCAGGTTCGAATCCTGCCGAGTGCGCACAGACCAGAGGCCCCGGAGAGATCCGGGGCCTCTGGCGTCGGTGACGGCGCTTCGGGGGATTGACCAGGGAAATCGCGTACTCGCCGATCTCCTCATCGGCCACGGCATGCGCCCGAGCCGTGGCCTTGATCGCGGCATCCTGGAGGGCGACCGGCGTCTGGCCGGGGTCCCTGCGCCGGCCGACGAGTCAGGCCTTGCGTACGACGGGGGGTTGCCAGCGGCCGTCGAGGACTTCCGGACGGGGGGCGTACAGACGCATGGTGACGCCGAGCGGGCCGGTGGGGGCGGGTAGCCAGTTCGGTTCGCGATCGGCGCCGGGATTGACATGGCTGATGAAGATGTCGAGGGAGCCGTCGGCGTTGTAGTTCAGCCGATCGCGGTCGCCGAGGGCGAAGCGGTTCAACTCGTTCGGCGCCTGGAAGCCGACGTGGTCGTACATGGTGACCGACCAGAACGCGCAGACCGGTGGCAGCGCCCCGGCGTCGAAGTGCATCACGTAGTCACGCTCGCCCACCAGCGGCTCTCCGTCCGCGTCGACCGCGAGCACCGGATAGACGGCGTCTTCGGGTGGGTTGGCGCCCAGCCCGACCATGGCGACGAGGGCCCGCCGGAAGTAGTCGTTGCCGTAGACGCCGATGTTCTCGGCGGGAACGGACCAGCCGTTGACCCGTCGGCCCAGGGCGGAGGCACGGGCTGCCGTCAGCATCTGCTCCAGGGCCTCGCTCGCGCCCGTCTGAATTGCCGCCAGTTGCTCCTCGCTGAAGCTGCTGTCCGGGAAGTGGCGGCCGGGGACGACACCGAGATCCGCGATGCGGGACAGGATCGAGAAATCCGTGGGATGCGGCGGATGAACGGCCATCAGTTCGGTGCCACGGCGGAAGAAGTCGACGGCGCCGAGTCGGTTGACGTGGCCGAGTGGCTCGTCGATCTGCGTCACGCCTTCGCGTCCGGTCTCGGGGGCCGTCGGCGTGCGGGGAGTGATCCTGTAGCCGTCCTGAAGGGCGTTGACGAACTCGTAGTCGTCCGGACCGTTGGTCTGCGTCCGGCCGATGATCCACACATACGGCGTCGGTGCCTGGATGACCGTGGTGTCCCCGGGGTCGTCGACCTGGTCGCCGTTCGCGACGAGAGTGTAGCTCTGGGTGCCGGTACCCGTGGTGCGCTTGCCCGGCACGGCGAACACATCGGTCCACATGTCGAGCATCGGCATCAGGAAGTACCTGTCCTCCGTGTCGCCGATGGACACGTCCACCGGTCCGCCGGTCAGGTCCAGCCAGGCCGCCGAATACAGCGTGTCGAAGTTCGGGCGCACCACGATGCGGAAGTCCGCCGACGGGAACTGGCGGAGGTGGTGGAACTGGTTCGGCGGTCCGGAGGCGGGTTTGACGCCCTCCGGGACGCTCACGGTCTGTTCACGCGTGACGTCCATCAGCACCAGCGGATACAGATAGACATAGGCCTCGCGGCTCAGCGTCCGCAGATCATCGGCCAGCTTCGACATGCCGCCACTCCTCTCCCCGACGAGCGTGAGAACGAGGTGCCTCCCCTTGTCAGGCTGTCACTGCGCACGCACATCAGCGACGTGAGACGCCGGCGCGTACCCGTGCTGATCGCCTCCCGGGTCGGCGGGCGTCGTGCGGTGACCGGGGAGCCGTCAGGCGGGACGCGGGGGCGTTGTCAGTGGGGGGTCGTAGCCTCGTCAGGGATGGGCCAGGTGTGGAAGTGCTCGGGGTTGCGGTGGTCGGTCGGTGGGCCCGTGCTGGTGTGGCAGGGCGGGCGGTCCAGCGCGCTGACGTGGGGGAAGCGGGTCGCCTTCGAGGTCGCGGAAGGGGGAGTGCGCACGTGCGTGGGGGCGCGGGGGCATGCGTGCCCGGTGCGGGCGGTCGTGTCGGGGCGGAGTACGGGGGCGCGGTGCGAGGAGTGCGCGCGGCTGGAGCGGGCGCACTCGGTGGCCGCGGACACCATCGCGGACGACCGGCGGCCGTATCACGTGTATCTGGCCTGGTTCGGGACCGGGATGGCGAAGGTCGGGATCACGGCGGTGGAGCGGGGGCCGGCACGGCTGCTGGAGCAGGGCGCCGTCTGCTTCAGCTGGCTCGGTGCCGGTCCGCTGATGGCCGCGCGCCGCACGGAGGAGTTGCTGCGCGCCGCGCTCAAGGTGCCCGACCGGATTCCGTACGCCGAGAAGCGGGCCGTACGGTCGCGGCTGCCGGCCGGGTCCGCCGATCGGGCCGCCGAGATCGCGGAGCTGCACCGCAGGGCCCTCGCACTCGGCGGCTGGCCGGAGTCGCTGGAGCGGGCGCCGTTCCGGCCCGTCGATCATGTGACCGTGTTCGGTCTGGACGGGGTGCCCGCCGCCGTCGGTGAGGTGAGTGAGCTGGTCGCGGGCGGGACCGTGAGCGGTGAGCTGGTCGCGGCAGCGGGGCCGGACCTGCATCTGGCCACCGGGAGAGGGGTCGTGGTGCTCGATACGCGACTGATGGGCGGGTGGGAGCTCGGGCCGGCCGGGCCGGATGCCTCGAGCGTGCCGGTGCGGCCCTTGAAGGAGGGGAGGGAGGCCGGTGGTGTGCAGGACGGGTTGTTCTGAGGGCGGGGTGGACGCGATGCGGGAGCCGGGGTGATCGTGGGCCGTATGAATGATCACGTGCGGGATACGGGTCCCGCGGCTCCCGGTTCGTCCCGGGGCGCGGCGGTTGCCGCGGAGAGCGCGGAAGTGCGGCGGTTCCGCGAGCGCATCGGGGTGCGGGCGCTCGTCGACGTGCACACCCACTTCATGCCCGAGCGGGTGCTGCGCAAGGTCTGGGCGTACTTCGACGGGCTGGGCCCGCTCACCGGAGGCATCGAGTGGCCGATCACCTACCGGGAGGAGGAGCGGCACCGGGTCGCCAGGCTGCGCGAGTTCGGGGTGCGGGCCTTCACCGCCATGCTCTACCCGCACAAGCCCGGTATGGCCCGGTGGCTGAACGGCTGGGCGGCCGACTTCGCCCGCCGCACCCCCGACTGCCTGCACACCTCGACCCTCTTCCCCGAGGACGGCGTGCACGCCTACGTCCAGGAGGCCGTCGAGGCGGGCGCGCGCGTCTTCAAGGCGCACGTCCAGGTCGGCGCGTACGATCCCGCCGACGAACTCCTCGACCAAGTCTGGGGGTTGCTCGCCGACGCGGGTGTCCCCGTGGTGATCCACTGCGGGTCCGGTCCCGCGCCGGGCAAGCACACCGGGCCGGAGCCGATCGCCCGCGTACTCGCCCGCCACCCCCGGCTGCGGCTGGTCGTCGCTCACCTGGGCATGCCCGAGTACGAGGACTTCCTCGATCTCGCCGAGCGGTACGAGCAGGTGCGGCTGGACACCACCATGGCGTTCACCGACTTCAGCGAACGGTTCGCCCCGTTCCCGCGCCGCGCCCTGCCGCGGCTGGTCGCTCTCGGCGACCGCGTCCTGCTCGGCTCGGACTTCCCCAACCTCCCCTACCCCTACGTCCACCAACTGCACGCCCTGGAACGGCTGGAGCTCGGCGACGACTGGCTGCGCGCGGTCTGCCACGACAACGGGGCGCGGCTGTTCGGCCTGGACCAGAACCCTTCCCGAGACGCCCACCGGGCCGCCCCCCAAGACGCCTGAGCGTTTCTCAGGGAAATCACAGACTTGCGCAAGCCGGCTCTCACAGGCGGCCGACAGGGTTGCCACCATGACCACGATCTCGCCCCAGGGGCGCACCGAACTGCTCAGGCCGGACGGGAGCCCCGTCCGGGTGCTTGTGGTGGACGACGAGCAGTCGATCAGCGAACTGCTCTCCATGGCCCTGCGCTACGAGGGCTGGCAGATCCGCAGCGCCGGGGACGGGCAGGCGGCCGTCCGGGCCGCACGCGAGTTCCGGCCCGACGCCGTCGTCCTCGACATGATGCTGCCCGACATGGACGGACTGTCCGTCCTGCGGCGGCTGCGCCACGAGCTGCCGGACGTGCCCGTTCTCTTCCTCACCGCCAAGGACGCCGTCGAGGACCGTATCGCCGGGCTGACGGCGGGCGGCGACGACTACGTCACCAAGCCGTTCAGCCTGGAGGAGGTCGTGGCGCGGCTGCGCGGGCTGATACGCCGCTCCGGCGCCGCCGACCGGCGCTCCGACTCGGTACTGGTGGTCGGCGATCTGGTGCTCGACGAGGACAGCCACGAGGTCTCCCGGGGCGGGCAGGACATCCACCTCACGGCCACCGAGTTCGAACTGCTGCGCTTCCTCATGCGCAACCCGCGGCGCGTGCTCAGCAAGGCGCAGATCCTGGACCGTGTGTGGTCCTACGACTTCGGCGGGCAGGCCAACGTGGTCGAGCTCTACATCTCCTACCTGCGCCGCAAGATCGACGCCGGCCGTGAGCCGATGATCCACACCCGGCGCGGCGCCGGTTACCTGCTCAAGCCCGCCGCGTCCTGAACGTGCGGCGACGGCCGCGTACGCAGCAGCAGCGACGAGCCCGGCAGCCGCGCACATCCGGCGGGCCGCACGCGCCGCTTCCTCCCCCGGGCGCCCCGCTCGCTGCGCACGCGGCTCGTCGTCGCGTCCGTGCTGCTGATCGCCGTGGTCTGCGCGGTGATCGGCACGACGACCACACCGGCACTGCGCTCGCACCTGTACGAACAGCTGGACGGACAGCTCGAGGAGGTCGCCGCGCGGGCGTCCGGCGCCATGCCGTCCGACGCCCGCCGGAACGGCGGCCACGGCCCCGTGCCGCCGCCGAGCAAGAAGATCAGGCTCACCGATTTCGTCACCAGGGGCCCGCAGCCGCAGGGCACGACCGTGGCGTCGGTGAGCGACGGCTCGGTCACCGCCGCCACGGTGGGCGAGACCGGCCGGTCGGCGCGGCGGCCGTGCCGGTCGGCGGACCGCTCGCGATGGCGCTGCCGCACGGGTCGGAGCGGGCAAGGGAGAGCGCGGGGGAACACGGACGCGGAGATGGAGGTCGTCCGGCAGCGCGTGCGGATGGCGCCTCAGCGGCCGCTTAGCATGACGGCATCGGACCGATGGGAAGGTGCGCCATGGTGAGGGCAGCCGGCGCCGAGGAGGCGGCGCGGACCAGTGTCTGGCTGGAGGGCAGGGCGCGCCGGGGCGGACGCGGCGGCGGACAGCCGTCGGGACTCGACCGGCAGAGGATCACCGACGCCACGGTGCGGCTGCTGGACGCGGAGGGGCTGGCCAAGTTCTCCATGCGCCGGCTCGCGGCCGAGCTGAACGTGACGGCCATGTCCGTGTACTGGTACGTCGACACCAAGGACGACCTGCTCGAACTCGCCCTGGACGCCGCCTTCGGGGAGGTACGCCTGCCCGACCCGGAGGCCGACGAGGACTGGCGCGACCAGCTGCGCGCTCTCACCGCCGAGTACCGCGCGCAGCTGGTACGCCACCCCTGGCTGTCGCCGCTGGCGGGCCGCTATCTCAACATCGGCCCGAACCATCTGGAGTTCTCGCGGACGGTGCAGCGGGTCATCCGCCGTGCCGGGCTGCCCGCGCACCGTGTGACGAGCGCGATCTCGGCCGTCTTCCAGTTCGTCTACGGCTACGGCACGATCGAGGCCCAGTTCCGGTCCCGGATCGCGGACAGCGGCATGACGCCGGACGCCTACTACGAACAGGCGATGAGCGCGGTGTTGCAGCATCCGCCGGTCGCGGACTACATCGAGCAGTCCAAGGAGATCATGGACGCCCGCGGCGGGGACACGGTCGCGGAGATGCTGGACCGCGACTTCACCTACGCCCTGGACCTGCTGATCGCGGGCATCGAGGCGATGGTCGCCCGGGGCTGATCACCCCTCACCGGCGAGCCGTGCCGGGAAGCCGCCCGTGGCCACCGGACCCCATCGCTCCGGCGTGATCCGGATGAGCGACTTGCCCTGCTTGACCATGGCCTGGCGGTACTCGTCCCAGTCGGGGTGCTCGCCCGCGATGTTGCGGTAGTACTCCACCAGTGGTTCCACGGAGTCCGGCGTGTCGATGACCTCGGCCGTGCCGTCGATCTGCACCCACGGCCCGTTCCACTCGTCGCTCAGCACGACGAGGCTCACGCGCACGTCCCGCTTGGCGTTGCGGGTCTTGGCCCGCTCCGGGTAGGTGGAGACCACGATCCGTCCGGAGTCGTCGACCCCGCAGGTCAGCGGGGAGGCCTGCGGGTCGCCGTCGGCGCGGCGGGTGATCAGCAGGGCCCGGTGGCGGGGCCGTACGAAGTCCAGCAGTTCGTCCCGCGAGACGCGGGTGTTGGTCGCGATGTTCGGTGCCATGGGGCCAGCCTAAGCGCCGAGAGAGCCCCGGTGGCTGACCCTGCCGTGCCTACGCCTGGGGCAGCGAGTCGCCCTGCACCGCCTGGATGTCCAGCTCCACCTTCAGGGTGGTGCCGACGGCGGCGATGCCCGCCTGGACGACCTGGTTGTAGTTCATGGCGAAGTCCTCGCGGCGCAGTTCCGTGGTCGCGCGGAACGCGGCCCTGGTGCCGCCCCAGGGGTCGGCGCCGGTGCCCAGATAGGCGAGGTCCAGGTCGACCGGGCGGACCACGCCGCGCATGGTCAGCTCGCCGTGGACGGTCCAGCGGTCCGAGCCGGCGGCGGTCAGCCCGGTGGAACGGTAGGTGATCTCCGGGAACCGCTCGGCGTCCAGGAAGTCAGGGGACTTCAGATGGCCGTCGCGCATGCCGTTGCCCGTGTCGATGGAGGCGGCGCGGATGACGGCCTCCACACGGGACTTGGCGACTTCGTCCGGGGCGATCTCGATGGTTCCCGAGAAGTCCGTGAACCGGCCGTGCACGCTGGAGATGCCCAGGTGCTGGGCGACCGCGGCGACCGAGGAGTGCACCGGGTCGATGGTCCACGGCCCCGGCGGCGGCAGTTCGGTGCCGCCCTGGCGGGCCAGGGTCACCGTGCCGACCTCGGCCCGGCCACTGGCGGTGACGATGGCGCTGGAGGCGGCGGGCGCGTAGCCGACCGCGGTGACGATGACCGTGTAGGCGCCCGGTGCCAGTTCGGTGATGTCCCGTACGGCGCCCTCGGGGTCGGCCTCGGCGCGCAGCACCTGTGTGCCCCTCATGTCGGTCACGGTGACGACCGCGTGCGACACGGCCCATCCGTCCCGGGTGCGGATCCTCGCGGTCAGTCCCATCCCGTTTTCTGCCTTTCGATTGCTCGTTCGCCTGCGGGGCGGCCCCAGCCGGTGCCGGTGTAGCCCCTCCGGCTCACTCGCGTGCAAAGCCGTTCAAATTGGTCATATGACACCGACCCGCGGTGGGGCGCACCTCCGCTCGGAGCACGCCCCGCCACGGGCCGGGTCCGGACTACTCGCCGGGGTGGGCGAGTTCGATGTCGTGGTCGTCGACACCGCGGCCGGTGACGGTCAGGGCCGTCGCCACCGGCGGGTAGCCCGTCGCGATGACGGTGTACTCACCGCTGTCGAGGTCGGTGAAGGCGTACGCCCCGTCCGTGCCGGTGGTGGCCGTGCCGACCACGTTGCCCGCCGCGTCCACCAGGGTCACGCGGGCGTCCGCGAGGGGACCGTGCGGGGCCCGGACGACGCCCTGGAGCTGCGCGCCGGAGTCGAGGTCGATCTCGACCCGGGTGACCCCGGTGCCGCCCACCTCGACCGGCAGCGCCCGCGGGCGGTACCCGGCGGCGTTCACCGCGACGGTCACCGCACCCGGCACCAGCTCGGCGAAGGAGAACTCGCCCTGCCCACCGGTGGTACCCGTGGCCAGCAGGTCGCCGCGCACATCGGTGACGATCACCATGGCGTCCTTGACCGGCAGCCCGTTCTCCACGGCCCGCACCACACCGGTCAGCCCGCTGGTGCCGCTGAGCAGGATGTCGTACGCCAGCGGCTCGCCGTTCACGACGATCGTGGACGCCTGCGGCTGGAAGCCGTCGGCGGAGGCGATCAGGACGTAGGAGCCCGCGCCCGGCGCGTCCAGCGCGTAGGCGCCGTCGGCCTGCGCGACCGACCGGCCCAGCTGGCGGCCGGCCAGCGAGATCAGCGTGACCGCGGCCTGCGGCACCGGCGCGCTCTCGGCGCCCCGGACGAAGCCGCGCACCGGGATGCCGCCGCCGGAGCCGGCGGCCGGCTCACCGGGCGCCACCGTGGCGACCGCGGCCGGCCGCTGGGTGCCGAGCGGGTCCCGCGTGCTCTCCGGGCCCGCCTCCGCGCCGGCGGTGGCGGATGCCCAGCTGGGCACCGGCTCCTCGGCCGGGGTGGACGCCGCGGCGGCCTCGGCGGCGGTGGTCTCGGCTTCGGCGACGACGGGGGTCGCGGCCGGGTCCACCGGGGCGCTCTCGTCGTCGGCGGCCTGCGCCAGCGCGCCCTTGGTGCGCAGCGGAACCTCCTTGATGAACAGTGTGATCAGGAAGGCGACGGCGGCCAGCGCGCCGGCGATCAGGAAGATGTCGGCGATGCCGTGCCCGTAGGCGCTCTCCACGACCGTGCGCAGCGGCTTCGGCAGCGCGTTCATGTCCGGGATGGTGTCGGTTCCGGTGCCGGAGCCGCCCGCGAGCTTGGCGTACTTCGGGCCGAGGTCGGTCAGGCCGTCCTTGACGTAGTGGGTGATCCGGTCGGCCATCACCGCGCCGAGCGCGGAGACGCCGATCGCACCGCCCAGGGAACGGAAGAAGGTGACCGTGGAGCTGGCGGAACCCAGGTCGCTCGGGGCCACCTGGTTCTGCGTGCACAGCACCAGGTTCTGCATCATCATGCCGATGCCGAGACCCAGCAGCGCCATGAAGACGGCCATCTTCCAGTAGGCGGTGTCGTACCGGATGGTGCCCAGCAGACCCAGACCGGCCGTCACCAGCACGCCACCGCTGACCAGCCACCCCTTCCAGCGGCCGGTACGGGTGATGAACTGGCCGGAGACGGTGGAGGAGACGAACAGGCCGCCGATCATCGGGATCGTCAGGATGCCGGACATCGTCGGGGACTTGTCCCGGGCCAGCTGGAAGTACTGGCTGAAGAAGACGGTGCCGGTGAACATCGCGATGCCGACGAAGAGCGAGGCGAGCGACGAGAGCGTGATGGTGCGGTTGCGGAACAGCCGCAGCGGGATGATCGGCTCGCTGGCCTTGGCCTCGACGAGCACGAACAGCAGGCCGAGCACGATCGCACCGCCGACCATCGCGGCCGTCTGCCATGACATCCACTCGTACTTGTCGCCGGCGAAGGTGACCCAGACCAGCAGCAGCGAGACGGCGGCGGAGATCAGGAACGCGCCGCCCCAGTCGACCTTCACCTGACGCTTCACGACGGGCAGGTGCAGGGTCTTCTGCAGCACGATCAGCGCGAGCACCGCGAACGGCACGCCGACGTAGAAGCACCAGCGCCAGCCCAGCCAGGAGGTGTCGGTGATGACACCGCCGAGCAGCGGGCCGCCGACGGTGGCGACGGCGAACGTGGCACCCAGGTAACCGGAGTAACGGCCCCGCTCGCGCGGGGAGATCATCGCGGCCATGACGATCTGCGCCAGGGCGGACAGACCGCCGACGCCGATGCCCTGCACCACACGGCAGACGATCAGCATGCCGGGGTTCTGCGAGAGACCGGCCGCCATCGACGCGACGACGTAGATGATGAGCGCTATCTGGACGAGCGCCTTCTTGCTGTACAGGTCGGCGAGCTTGCCCCACAGGGGAGTGGCCGCGGTCATCGACAGCAGGGCGGCCGTGACCACCCAGGTGTAGGCGGACTGGCCGCCGCCGAGGTCACCGATGATCTTCGGCAGTGCGTTGGAGACGATCGTGGACGACAGGATCGCCACGAACATGCCGAGCAGCAGCCCGGAGAGCGCCTCCATGATCTGCCGGTGGGACATCGGAGCGCTCCCCGGGGAGCCTCCCCCATGCTTGGCGTGAGCCCGCACACCGGCTGGTGTGGTCGTTGCCATGGGCTTCCTTTGCTTACGTGCTTGCGGGTGTACGGGTGGTCTCTTCGACTACGGGCGCGGGAATCCGGGCCGGCGTGGACCGGCAGTCGCCGAAGCTTTCGCGCAGCCGGGTCATCCACCGGATCAGCTGACCGACCTCGTCGTCGGTCCAGTCGCTCAGCCGATCGGCGAAAAGGTGCGTGGTCCGCCGGTACATGTCGTCCAGCCGCTCCAGGCCGGCGGGCGTCAGGCGGAGGATGCGCGAGCGCTTGTCGGCAGGGTCCGGCAGCCGGTCGATCCAGCCGCGCGCGGCGACGTGGGCCACGTGCCGGCTGGTGACCGACATGTCGACGGCGAGCAGCTCCGCGAGCTTGCTGATGCGCATGTCGCCGTGGTGGCCCAGCAGCGTCAGTACCGCGGCCGAGCCCGCCGGACAGTCGGACGGCAGGATCCGTCCCATGTCCCGCTTCACGGCTCCGATGGCGCTGAGCTGACGCGCCAGCTCTTCGTACTGCGCGTGCTCGGCCATCACACCTCCCGTAATCGTTGCTTGGGGCAACCATACGAGCGGTTGGTTGCTGCAGGCAAACAAATACGGGCCTGACGGCGCAAAAACTTGGCAAAGGCAAGTATTGCAAACGTAAACTCGCAGGTGGCGAGCGGGCCGAGCTGGTGGAGCCGCTTTTTCGGCCCACGTCGGCACAAAGCAGCCCGCCCGGTGCTCGAGGACGTCGCCGTTCGGAGCGGAGCGGGGGTCCCTGGGCGGTGGCACCCGGGGACGGCCGCGCGGCTCGGCTGCCTCTCGGGCGGCAACGGAAAGGGCCCCGCGCTTGGGCCGTCACCGCGTTTTCGCTAGGGTCTCGGGCCATGGCTAACACCCAGGGCCCCCAGGGCAATTACGACCCCGCCGGCAGCACCCAGATGTTCCGCGCGTTCGTCGACGAGGCTCCCCCGGCCGCGCGGCAGCAGGAGACCTCCTCCGGGTCGCGCGTCGGCCTGATCCTCGGTGTCGTCGCCGTGGTGATCGTCGCGGCCGTCGCCTGGCTGGCGTTCAAGTAGACCTGGCGTTCGACGTCCGGGCGGGGCTCGCGGACGGGCCGGCGGCCACCCGGGCCACCGCCCGGACGGACGACGGCCGCCGGGGCGCCCGCAGCGGCGCCTCGACGGCCGTGAGTCGATGTCGTCGTACGCGACGCCCTGTTCGGCGGCGTCAGTCCGAGATGAGTCCTTCCCGCAGCTGGGCGAGGGTCCGGGTGAGCAGCCGGGAGACGTGCATCTGCGAGATGCCGACCTCCTCGCCGATCTGCGACTGGGTCATGTTGGCGAAGAACCGCAGCATGATGATCCGCCGTTCCCGGGGCGGCAGCTTGGCGAGCAGCGGCTTGAGCGACTCGCGGTACTCCACCCCCTCCAGCGCCGTGTCCTCGTAGCCGAGGCGGTCCGCCAGGGAACCCTCGCCTCCGTCGTCCTCGGGAGCCGGGGAGTCGAGGGAGGAGGCGGTGTAGGCATTGCCGACCGCGAGGCCGTCGACGACGTCCTCTTCCGAGACGCCCAGGACCGCGGCGAGTTCGCCGACGGTCGGCGACCGGTCCAGCTTCTGCGACAGTTCGTCGCTGGCCTTGGTCAGGGCGAGCCGCAGCTCCTGAAGGCGCCTGGGCACCCGCACCGACCAGGACGTGTCCCGGAAGAAGCGCTTGATCTCCCCGACCACGGTCGGCATCGCGAACGTCGGGAACTCCACGCCGCGTTCGCAGTCGAAGCGGTCGATCGCCTTGATCAGGCCGATGGTGCCGACCTGGACGATGTCCTCCATCGGCTCGTTGCGCGAGCGGAAGCGGGCGGCGGCGTAGCGGACCAGCGGGAGGTTGAGCTCGATCAGGGTGTCCCGGACGTAGGCGCGCTCGGGACTGTCCTCGTCGAGCGCGGCGAGCCGCAGGAACAGGGAGCGGGACAGGGTGCGGGTGTCGATGATCTCCGAGGGCGGCAGTGCCGGGGTGGGAGTGGCCGGCAGGGCCGGGGCCGGGACGGCCGCGAGGGCCGTCACGTCGTCGAGGGCGTCGATCGGCTCGAGCGCCGGGGACGGCGCCTCGCTCTTCAAGAGCGTCAGCACCTTGGAGCTGCCCTGGTCTGCGGACATGCCACCCCCTCTGGGTCGCGGGACGGTCGCGGCCGGGCTCTCTGACGAGGAGAACTCAGCCTTCACCTGAATACCGGAGCCGAAGCCGCGGCAAACGCGCTTCCCGCAGAATGTCACATGTCGGCAACGCGCTGTAGTGACATGTCGACATCCGATCCGCGAATCGGCCCTGGCAGACGGCGTTCTGACGGGGTATCGGATCGTCCTTGTCGGAATCTTCCCAGCTGGGCGATTCGCTCGTGACGGTTACGCCTCGATCCTGTTTGCGGATCTCAACCGCTGGAAGCTGCGCGCGAGCAGCCGGGACACGTGCATCTGGGAGACGCCGAGTTCGGCACTGATCTGCGACTGGGTGAGATTGCTGTAGTAGCGCAGCAGCAGGATGCGCTGTTCCCGTTCGGGGAGTTGGACGAGGAGGTGGCGGACCAGGTCGCGGTGCTCGACGCCGTCCAGGGCCGGGTCCTCGTAGCCGAGCCGGTCCAGCAGCCCGGGCAGCCCGTCGCCCTCCTGGGCCGCCTCCAGCGAGGTCGCGTGGTACGACCTCCCGGCCTCGATGCAGGAGAGCACCTCCTCCTCGGTGATGCGCAGCCGCTCGGCGATCTCCGCGGTCGTGGGGGAGCGGCCGAAGCTGGTCGTCAGGTCCTCGGTCGCGCTGTTGACCTGCACCCACAGCTCGTGCAGCCGGCGGGGGACGTGGACGGTGCGGACGTTGTCGCGGAAGTACCGCTTGATCTCGCCGACCACCGTGGGCATGGCGAAGGTGGGGAACTGGACGCCCCGATCGGGGTCGAAGCGGTCGATGGCGTTGATCAGCCCGATGGTGCCGACCTGGACGACGTCCTCCATCGGCTCGTTGCGGGAGCGGAAGCGGGCGGCCGCGTAGCGCACGAGCGGTAGGTTGGCCTCGATGAGCGCCCCGCGCACGCGGGAGTGTTCGGCGGTGCCGGGTTCGAGCTCCTTCAGCTGGGTGAAGAGCAGCTGGGTGAGGGCGCGGGTGTCGGCGCCGCGCCGTTTCTCGGGGGCCGGTGCGGTGGTCGGCTTCGGGTTCGGGGTCGGCCCGGGGGGCGCGGCCTGAGTGGATTCCTCCTGGGGCGGCGCAGTACTGGCCGACACGGTCAACGCCACCTCTTCATCGTCAACTCATCCGTCAAAAGCGGTCATAGCATCACAAGACAGGTGCATCGGGTTCAAGCACCGCATAAGCACGTGTTGAGGTATGAATTAGGGCATAAGACGCGAAAAATCCCCGCACCGTTCCGGTGCGGGGCCGAGCGTGCAGCCGTACGGCTCAGAACTCGTAGTCGGCGATCACCCACGTGGCGAACTCGCGCCACAGGGCGACGCCCGCCTGGTGCGCCGGGTGCTCCAGGTACCGCTTCAGGGCGTCGGCGTCCTCGACCGCGGAGTTGATCGCGAAGTCGTGGGCCACGGGCCGGTCGCTGATGTTCCAGCCGCACTCCCAGAAGCGCAGCTCGTCGATCTGGCCGCCGAGGGCGCGGAAGGCCTCGGCTCCCGCGACGACCCGCGGGTCGTCGCGCTCGACACCCTCGTTGAGCTTGAAGAGGACCAGGTGGCGGATCATGAGTTTCCTCCGTGGGCGACCCATGTCATGAAGTCGCCGATGGCCTTGGCGGCGTCCGATATGCCCTCGAACCCTATCTGCACGTAATCGGCGGCCTTGGCCGGATCCGTGATGATCACGTACAGCGCGAAGACCACGAGCACATAGACGACGATCTTCTTGGCGTTCACCGCCATCGCGGCCTCCCCTGTCGCTTGTCGCTCCCCGGCGTCGGCTGCACGATGATCGCACGAAGGGCCCCGTCCGGTGGACGGGGCCCTTCTACAGCGGTAGCGGAGGGATTTGAACCCTCGGTGACTTGCGCCACACTCGCTTTCGAGGCGAGCTCCTTCGGCCGCTCGGACACGCTACCGAGGGAGACCTTACAGCACCGCGGGCCCTGGGCCGAAATCCGTTTCCCGGACACCCGCGGTCACGGAGCGCCCGCAGCTCAGCGGGTGCGGAAGAACTCGGTGAGCAGGCCGGCACAGTCGTCGGCGAGCACACCCTCGATCACCTCGGGCCGGTGGTTGAGCCGCCGGTCCCGCACGACGTCCCAGAGCGAGCCGACGGCGCCCGCCTTCTCGTCGCGGGCGCCGTAGACCACCCGGTCCACGCGGGAGAGCACCACGGCCCCCGCGCACATCGTGCACGGCTCCAGCGTGACCACCAGCGTGCAGCCGGACAGCCGCCACTGTCCTGTCCGCGCGGCGGCCCGCCGGATGGCGAGGACCTCCGCGTGGGCGGTCGGGTCGCCGGTGGCCTCCCGTTCGTTGTGTCCTGCTCCGAGCACGGTCGTGCCGTCACCGGACAGCACCACGGCACCGACCGGGACGTCCCCGCGTGCCACGGCCGCCTCGGCCTCGCGCAGGGCGAGGCGCATCGCGTCCCGCCAGGGATCGCGGACGGGGTCGGGCACGCGGGGCGCGCCGGGCGCACGAGGTGTGCCGGGAGCGCCGGGCGGCACCGGGACCTCACCGCCGGTGGCGGCCGGCCCGGGTGGTGTTCCGGTCGTGTCCCGTGTTCGGCTCGTGTCCGGCGTTCCGGTCGTGTCCGGTGTCTCCTGCGGGGTCAGCGGACGGTCTCCAGCACCTCCGAGGCACCCAGGGCCTCGGCGATCGCGCTCAGCGCGTCCTCCGCGACCAGGGTGCGCAACTCCTTCTCGCTGACGCCCAGGTCGTCGAGGATCTCGCCGTCGCCCAGCGGGCTGTGTGTGATGGCTTCGAGGGAAACGGCCTCCTCTTCGTCGTCCTCGGAGGACGCCGGTTCGCCGTCCTCCGTGCCGTCGAGGTCGAGGGCGTCCAGGTCGGGGACGTCGTCACCGGGCTCCCGGCCGAGCAGTTCGTCGGTGAGCAGGATCTCGCCGTACGAACTGCGGGCAGCGGCGGCGGCGTCCGAGACGTAGATACGAGGGTCGTCCTCGCCGTCCACGCGGACGACGCCGAACCATGCGTCCTCCTGCTCGATGAGGACGAGCACCGTGTCGTCCTCGGCCGAGGCTTCCCGGGCCAGGTCGGCCAGGTCGGACAGCGTCTCCACATCGTCGAGCTCTGTGTCGCTCGCTTCCCACCCGTCTTCGGTGCGCGCGAGCAGTGCGGCGAAGTACACCGTGACTCTCCCACTGGTCATAGGCGTGCCGGTTGGGGGTCCCCCCGGCGGAGGTTCTGGGCGGAGAGAGCTGGGCTCCGAGCCCCACCCACTCGGAATCGTGGCAGAAACAAGGCGTTCAGGGGATGTCTTCGACTCCCTGTGTCCGGCTGTTTTGTCGTCGGTCGGTAAAGCACTCACCAGCACACTCGTTGCCACCACCTGCGGATCGTACGCGGCTTTGCCCGGCGGGCACGCACGGTCGCCCCGGAGCGTCGGCGCCGGTGTCGGCCGTCTTCCGCGCGGTGTCGGCTGTTCTTCCTTCTGTGTGCTGCCCCAGTTCTCTTCCCCGTGTCACGCGTGTTCTCCCGGGTTCCCCGCAGTGGCCTACGACGGAACCGGGCGGAACAGTGGTCCACGAGTGCGACGCGCGGCGTCGAAGGTGCTCGTCGTCCACGGTGTTCGGCGCCGGATGACCGCGGAAGCGCCGGCCGGGGCACGGGCTCACCGTCCCCGGTTCGGTCCCCTCCCACTTTCCCTCGGACGGCGGGTCCGCCGCCACAACAGCGGGCGACAAGCGGGAGACGGTGCCGCGGAGGGCGGGAGCGGGCGGAGGGTGCCGTGGCCGGCGGGAGCGGGCGGCGGAGGGGCCGTAGACGGGCCGCGGACGGTGGCGGGCGACCCGGTTCGGCGCCCGGCTACTGTTGCCTCATGCGTCTCCACGTCGTCGACCACCCCCTGGTCGCCCACAAGCTCACCACGCTGCGCGACCGCCGCACCGACTCCGCGACCTTCCGTCGGCTCGCCGACGAGCTGGTCACCCTGCTCGCCTACGAGGCGACCCGGGACGTGCGCACCGAACAGGTCGACATCAGCACGCCGGTCGCCGAGACCACCGGCGTCAAGCTCTCCCACCCGCGTCCGCTGGTGGTGCCGATCCTGCGGGCCGGGCTCGGCATGCTGGACGGCATGGTGCGGCTGCTGCCGACCGCCGAGGTGGGCTTCCTGGGCATGATCCGCAACGAGGAGACGCTGCAGGCCTCCACGTACGCCACGCGCATGCCGGAGGACCTCTCCGGCCGTCAGGTGTACGTCCTCGACCCGATGCTCGCCACCGGCGGCACGCTGGTCGCGGCGATCCAGGAGCTGATCAGGCGCGGCGCCGACGACGTGACCGCGGTGGTGCTGCTGGCCGCTCCCGAGGGCGTCGAGGTGATGGAACGCGACCTGGCGGGCACCCCGGTGAGGGTCGTGACGGCGTCGGTCGACGAACGCCTCAACGAGCACGGCTACATCGTGCCCGGCCTCGGCGACGCGGGCGACCGCATGTACGGGGCGGCCGAGTAACCGAGGCGCGGCCGGACCGCGGGACCGGCCGTCGTACGCATCGGCGGCCGGCGCTCGCTCAGCAGCCCTTCTTCGCGGTCGGCGCGGGCTGCGGCGCGTTCAGCGCGGCCAGGGCCTTGTCGGCGGCCGGCTTCTGGGCCAGCCGCTGGAAACCGTCGCCGATGATCAGGTCGACGTCGGTGCCCTTGCGGGTGTCGGTGCGGCGTTCGGCGCCCGGGAGCTGGGTGGCGAGCACCGGCAGCGAGGTGTTGAGGGACGACGCCGGACCGAGGAGTACCCCGGCGCCCTTGATCTTCTTGTCGAACTCCTTGGTGGCGTTGCCCACCTGGCCGACGCGGAAGCCGCGCTTCTTCAGCTCGTCGGCGGTCTGCTTGGCGAGTCCGCTGCGGGGTGTGGCGTTCAGGACGTTGACGGTGATCTGTCCCGGCTTGGGCAGCGCCCGGGCGGTGCCCGCCGGCGAGGGCCCGCTCTTGGCCGCCGCGTCGGTCGCGCAGTGCGTCCCACCGCCGGCCGCCGAGGCGTTCTCGCCGCCGGTGAAGACGTCGATGAGCTGAAGGGTGCCCCACCCGATCACGCCGAGCGCGGCGGCGGAGGCGACGACCAGGAGCACCAGCCTGCCGCGCCGCCGGGGCCTGCGCATTCGGGGGTACTTGTTCCCCGTGATCCGGTACTGCCCGCCCATGCCGGGGGGCGTCAGCATGCTCATGGCCGCAGCGTAGTGCGCGGGAGCGGCGATTCCTACTAGATGATCATTGGATACCGCTCAGCAGAACCCGAAAGGTCCAAGCCGTCACCGAATGGCCGGTGTCCGCGGGCGACGCGGTCCGCGGTCTCGGTCGGGTCGGAGGCGGCGCGGGGGAAGCCGGTCCCCTCGGAGTCGGTCCGGCCGGAGTCAGTCCAGTTCGAGCACGCGTGCGTGCAGCACCTGGCGCTGTTGCAGGGCCGCCCGGACCGCTCGGTGCAGGCCGTCCTCCAGATACAGGTCGCCCTGCCACTTCACGACATGCGCGAAGAGGTCGCCGTAGAAGGTCGAGTCCTCCGCCAGCAGGGTCTCCAGGTCGAGTTGCTGCTTGGTGGTCACGAGCTGATCGAGGCGGACCGGGCGCGGCGCCACGTCCGCCCACTGCCGGGTGCTTTCCCGGCCGTGGTCGGGGTACGGCCGGCCGTTTCCGATGCGCTTGAAGATCACACGGAAAGCCTACCGGTCAAGACCTTCCGGGCGCAGCCTCGCCGCCGCAGTGCGGCGCTGGAAATGCCGCGGCAAACCCGGGCGAACCGGGACCATGGTCGCGCTGAGCCGGGGCCCGGTGAGCCGGGTGCCGGGACCGTCCGCCGTCCCGGCACCCGTTCGGCCGTTCGGCGGTCAGCCGCGTTCGGGACCGGAAACGGCGGGCGGCCGGGGTTCGCCCGGCTCGGGCCGATCGGCTTCCTGCCGACAGAGCTGCTGTGGGCGCGTGTTCACGACAGGCGGGAGCGGCGACTCGGGCGCGCTGCGGGCGGCCTCCGCGCGCACGAGTGCGCGCAGGGCCGCGTACGGATCGACGGGCATGGCTGTACTTCGCTTCCTGGACGTGCCGGGCCGGGCGTGCCGGGCCCGGCCGAGCTGCTGGTGAACCGACGGGGGCGGGTGTGCCGGCCGGCTCAGCAGCGCAGGACCACGCAGCGCAGCGCGTGCAGGCGGTACGGAGGGTGCGAGGGCACGCGCGCACGGGCGGGGCGGTCCGCCGTACGGACGGGTACCGGTGCGCACGGGGGCGCGGGCCGCGGGGGCGGTCCGCCGCCGCGCGCCGAGGTGCGAAGTGCGGAGCCCGGGATGTCGTGTTCGGCGACGGCGCAGGCCGGCCCGCTCGCTCCGGACGGTGCGTCGGTGCCGCCGGCCGCCGCCGCGAGGGCCACCGCGTACGTCCCGTACGAGCCGTACGCGCCGTACGTCGCGGCGGATCCGCCGGGCAGCAGGAGGGCGAGCAGCAGCACGAGCACCCGCGGGCCGGCGACGCGGCTCCGCGCGGGGCGCACCGGGCGACGGCCCGTGCGGCCCCCGTGGTCGGTCCGGCCGGTGGGGCCCCTGCCGCCCACGCTGCCGACGCGGCCGGCCGTGTGGGGGGTGCGTGGCGCGGCGTGCGCTGTGCTCACGTCGGTCATGTCCCCGGCGTCCGTACGCCGTTCACCGCGCCGACCGGCCGCACCGCCCGCACGGCGTGTCCCGCGGGCGGCGGTCGACGGCGTTCACAGCTGATGCGGGACGTGCTCGGCGTGGCGGCGGACACGGAAGGCGGTGACGATCTCCATGATGCCGACCACCACCAGCCACCAGCCGCCGACCAGCGTGAGCACGGCGACCGACTCCACGGGCGAGTCGATCAGTACGATCCCGGCGACGAAGGTCACGATGCCCAGGAAGATCTGCCAGCCGCGCGCGGGTGCCGTGCGGTCGTGGATGGCGGCGATGGTCTGGGTGATCCCGCGGATCAGCCAGCCGATGCCGATCCACAGGGCGAGCAGCAGGATCGACTGCATGGCGCCGCGGAAGCAGAACAGGCCCAGCAGGATCGACAGGGTGCCGCTGGCGAAGGCCAGTACGCGCAGCGAGGTCCTCCGGTGCGTGCCGAAGGCCGAGACCAACTGGAGCACTCCGCTGACCACGAGATAGACGCCGAACAGGACTCCGGCGGCCACCAGTGAGGCACCGGGCCACAGCAGCACGAGGATGCCCAGGATCAGGGCGGCGACGCCGGTGACGAGGACGGCCTGCCAGGCGGTGCGGGAGAGGAAGTGCAGCGGGCCTTCCAGCGGCGGTTCGTGGGCCGTCCCGTGAGGCGGTGCCGAGTACGGCGTGGACGCCTGCGCCGGGCCGGACCTGGCGTCGCGTGCCTCACGTGCCGCGTGGACGTGGCGGTCGTCGTATCCCGGCCCTTCCGGGCCGCCGCTCGGTGGTTCGCTCATGCTTCATCGTGGGAACCCGCCCGGCCGGGCCGCCACCGCTGACGGTCCGTTCGGCTGACTCCGGCCGTCGGCTCCGGCCGTCGGCTCCTGCCGTCGACGGCCGTCGACTTCGGCAGCCGGCCCTGGTCGCCGGCCTGGTCGCCGACGTCGGCCGGCACCGGCCGGGAGGCTACGGTGTCCTGGGCGGCGTCTTGGCCTTGCCGGCCGCCTTGGCGGCGGACTTCAGCTCCTGCTTGTAGGCCCGCACCCTGGCCAGCGATTCGGGCCCGGTGATGTCCGCGACGGACCGGTAGGACTCCGGCTCGCCGTACGGCCCCGCCGCCTCCCGCCAGCCCTCCGGGCGCACACCGAGCTGCTTGCCGAGCAGCGCGAGGAAGATCTGCGCCTTCTGTTTGCCGAACCCGGGCAGTTCCTCGAGCCGGCGCAGCAGTTCGGGCCCGCTGTCCACGTCCCGCCAGATGGCCTCGGGATCACCGTCGTAGTGCTCGACCAGGTAGTGGCAGAGTGCCTGGATCCGTTTGGCCATCGACCCCGGATAGCGGTGCACCGCCGGTTTGTCCGACAGGAGCGTGGCGAAGGTCTCCGGATCGAACGCCACGATCTCTTGTGCGTCCAGGTCCTCGGTGCCCATGCGCCGGACGATCGTGGCCGGACCCTTGAACGCCCACTCCATCGGGATCTGCTGATCCAGCAGCATCCCGATCAGCGCGGCGAGCGGACTGCGGCTGAGGAGCTCGTCGGCCTCGGGGTCCTGGGCGAGGTGCAGGGTGACATCCATGCCTCGATGATCGCTTGTCAGGCGCCGGGCCGCAGCCGGGCGGTAGCCGGGCCGCTCTGGTGCTGGGCCTCCGTCACGGCCGCCCGCGAGGTCAAGTTAGGTTAGGCTCACCTAATTAGATTGGGGTGGGTGGGATGCACACCAGGAGCGCCGAGGTCCACCGCGACGCCTGGGGCGTTCCGCACCTGCGCGCCGACGGCCCTCGCGCCCTCGCCCGGGCCCAGGGCCGCGTCACCGCCCTGGACCGCGCCTGGCAGTTGGAGGTCGAGCGGCACCGGGCGCAGGGCGGACCGAGGGGCTTCGACGGCCCGGCAGGCCCGGCCCGACCGAACCACCCGGATCACCGGGATCACGCGGACCACATGGACCGGCTGGACCCATACGGACCGGATGGACCACCGGGACCGGATGGACCACCCGCACTACCGGGAAGGCGCCCCGGACCCGGACGACCGCCCCCGCCCGGGCGATCCCCTCGCGCACCCCGTCGCGCACAGCCTCCGCCACCCGCCCCGCGTGACCGGCGACCTCGGCTTCGGCGCGCTGCTGGGGCTCCTGCGCGCCCGCCGGGTCGGGGACGTCGACCGGGCCTTCGACGCCTGGGCCGAGCCGGTCGACGTCGTTCTGGCGGCCGACCCCGAGGGAGGCGTACTGCACCGGGTCGCGGGCCGGGTGCCGCTGCGCGCCCCGGACAACCGTCTGCGCCCGGTCCCGGCCTGGGAACCCGGCCACGACTAACAGGGCTGGCACGAGCCGCCCCGCGCCGGACTGGCCGACGGCGTCGCCGTGATGGCCAACCAGCGCGGCCTCGCCGCCCCGCTCGGCGTCGAGTTCGCCCCGCCGCACCGCGCCGACCGTATCCGCGCCCTGCTCGCCGGGTGCGCCGTATGGTCCGCCGACCGACATGCCGGCGATCCACACCGACACCCACCTGGCCTCTGTCGCGCCGCTGCTCGACCACCTGGCGGCCCTGGACGGCCTGTCCCCGGCGGCGGGCCGGTTGCGCGACCGCCTCCTTCGCTGGGACCGGCACATGGACGCCGACAGCGAGGAAGCGGGGGCGTACGCGGCGGTGCGTACGGCCGTCGTACGTGGGCTCGCCGCCCACCCCGTCTTCGCCGCGGTCGCCGAACCGCCCGCCTACCCGGAGGTGTTCCTCCCCTGGCTAACCCTGGTCCCGCGCATCGGACACGCCCTGGAGAACCTCCTCGGGGCGAAGGACCTGTACGGCATCGACCGTCCGGCGATCGTCCGCGCGGCCGTGGAGGAGGTGGCGGCCCTGCCCGTCACGACGTGGGGGGAGCGGCACCGCCTCGCCGCCTGGCGGGCGCTGACGGACGTGGGCTCGCCGTACGACGAACCCGGCCCGGCCGGCGACCACGACTGCCTGCTGTGCACCTCCGCCGTGCCGGGGGTGACCGATCTCGCCACGCGCGGTCCGGTGGCCCGTTACGTCTGGGACCTCGCCGACCGCGAGAACAGCCGCTGGGTGGTGCCGCTCGGTGCCGACGGCGTGCCCGGTGCGCCCCACCACCACGACCAGCTCCCCCTGTGGACCGCCGGAGACCTCGCCCCGGTCGTCACCGACTGGGCCCGCCTGACGAAGGAGAGCAACCTGTGACGACGCCCGAGCCGTACGCCTTCGAGCGCGCAGCCGTCCACGAGCAGGTCGTCGACGGCTTCGGCACCGTCCGCGTCCTTCCGCTGGACCCGTGCGCCGACGCCGGCATCGTCCACCGCTGGGTGAGCGAGGAACGCGCCGCCTTCTGGGGCATGACCGGCCTGACGCGCAGCCAGGTGGCGGGCACATACGCCCACATGGGAACTCTGGACAGCCACCACGCCTTCCTGGTGGTCAAGGACGGCACCCCGGCCGCGCTGCTCCAGACGTACGAGCCGGAGGCCGGCCGCGTGAGCGAGTGCTATCCGGTGCGCCCCGGCGACATCGGCGTCCACCTGCTGCTCGCCCCGGCCGGCGCGGACGGCCGGCATCCCGGCTGGACGGCGGCGCTGCTGGACGCCATCCTGGCCCACGTCCTGCTGGGCCTGGACCGCGGGCGGGTCGTGGTGGACCCGGACGTGCGCAACGACAAGGCCGTCGCCCGCTTCCTGCGGCAGGGCTTCGAACGGGGACCGGTCGTCGTCCTGCCGGAGATCGACCTGCCCGACGTGTACCTGCCGGAGAAGCACGCCCAACTCGCCTTCCTCTCACGGGAGACGGCCTTCCCCGACGCGTGACGGGGTCCGCCGCCGAGCGGTGAGCGATGCGCCGTCCGCGCCCGTACGTATCGGAAGGCCGGAAAGTCCCACAACGGAGAAGTGACGTGACCCGAGGCTCGATGCGACGGTTGGTGCGGCTGATGGTGCGACGGCCGGTGGTGCTCGGCGCCGTGCTGCTCCTGCTCCTCCTCGGCGGCGCGGGCCCCGCGTCGGCCCACGCGGTCCTGCGCTCCGCCGATCCCTCCGACGGAACCGTCCTCAAGACCGCCCCGGCCTCCGTCACCTTGACCTTCTCCGAGTCCGTCGGCCTGCTCGACGACTCCTTCCGCCTGTTCGACCCGGACGGCCGGCGGGTGCACACGGGTGAGGCCCGCCGCGCGTCGGGCCACGCGGACACGGCCGAGATCGCGTTTCCGGCCGAGCTGGGCCAGGGCACGTTCACCGTGGCGTGGCGGGTGGTGTCGGCGGACAGCCACCCGGTCTCGGGCGCCTTCACCTTCTCCGTGGGCAAGCCGTCCCCGACCTCCGCCGCCGTCGGCACGGGCCCGGACGAGGACCCGGCGACCGGCGCCCTGTGGAACCTCGCCCGCTACACCGCCTACGGCGCCGCCGCCCTGCTCATCGGCACCGCGGCCTTCGTGCTCCTGTGCCGCCCGCCGGACGCGGGCCCACTGCGCCGACCGCTGGTCGCGGGCTGGTGGACGCTGCTGGTGTCCACCGTCGTCCTGCTGGCGCTGCGGGCACCGTACGAGACCGGCGCCGGCCCGGCCTCGGCGCTCGACCCCGCGGCCCTGGCCCGCACCCTGACCGGCCGCCCGGGCCTGATGCTGCTGGCCCGCCTGGCCCTGCTCGCTCCGGTGGCCGTGTTCGTCGTACGGTTGTCCCGGCGCGGCCCGTCCCGCGCGACGCCGGCGACGGGCGCCGCCCTGGCGCTCGCCCTGGCCCTGACCTGGGCCGCGTCCGAACACGCCTCGGCCGGCATCCAGGTCCCGGCCGCGATGGCCTCCTCGGTGCTGCACCTGCTGGCCATGGCCGTGTGGCTGGGCGGCCTGGCGGCGCTGCTGACGACCCTTCAGCGCGCGACAGCGGAGCCGGACTCCCGGAGCGGCGCCGGCGACGACCTCCGGCTGACCGCGACGGTGGCGCGTTTCTCCCGTACCGCTTTCCTCGCCGTCACCGTCCTGGTGGTCACCGGCGTCTACCAGTCCTGGCGCGGCCTGGGCTCCTGGACCGCGCTCACCGACACCACGTACGGACGGCTGCTGCTGGCCAAACTCGCCGCCGTGGTGCTGCTGCTGGCCGCCGCGGGCGGCTCGCGCCGCTGGACCGCGCGGCTGATGACGGCACAGAGGACGGCGAGCCCAGAGAGCGCGGCGACGGCCGAGGCGGGGAGCGGGGCGGCGCGGGAACGTGACCCGGAGCCGGTCGGTGGCCCGTCACACCCCACGACCCGAGAGAGGACCTCACGGACAGTCCCGCTCTCAGCCCAGCACTCGGTCCCGGTCTCGGTCCCGCGGCCGGTCCCGGTCTCGGTCCCACCCTCCGACGAACCCATCGAGGATCCGATCGACGTATCGATCGGCGGATCGATCGACGCGCCATCTCCCCGCCCGTCCTCGGCGCCGGGAGGCTGCCTGCGCGCGCTGCGGCGCTCGGTCCTCGCCGAGGTCGCCGTGGCCGTCGCGGTACTGGTGATCAGTACGGTGCTGAGCGGCACGCTGCCGGGCCGGGCCGCCGCCGAGGCGGCCGGCACCGCACCCGCCGCAGGGGTCCCGGGAGCCTCCGTCACGATGATCCCGTTCGACACCGGCACGCCCGGCGGGCGCGGCACCGTGCAGATCACCCTGGAACCGGGCCGCGTCGGCCAGAACGCGGTGCAGGCCGTGGTGTTCGGCCCTGACGGCGGCCTGTCCACCGTCCCGGAACTCCGTCTCTCACTGTCCCTGCCGGCCCAGAAGATCGGCCCGATCGACGCCCGGCTCACCGACAAGGGGGGCTATTGGGGCACCGACTCCCTCAACCTCCCGATCCCCGGCACCTGGACCGCGAAGGCGACGGTGCGGGTGTCGGAGCTGGACCAGGCGAGCGCGTCGCGGACGGTGCGGATCCAGCGGTAGGGCGTGTTCACCGGCAGAGGGTCTCGCCCGGTCGGTTGGGCCGACCGGGCGCTCCCCTCTTCTCCCCCCGTAACTTTGAATATTCCAATGCGTTGGGGTCGATATCGCGAAATCGCGTCGCCCTGCTGCGGGTGGGCACCTCTCCGGCCGGCGGATGGATGAACCATTCGATCGCACATATGGGTCTGGTCGGGTAATTCCTTCACCCGTTTGCCGCGCATCCGGGGAAGTCGGGTGGCGTTAGTTGGGATATGACTAAGGCAACCAGGGAAGGGCACTTCTGTCTGTTCGCGGGCCGGGAGCGACAGAACGCGAGTGCCGGATGCGCGGTCGCGCTGGGGCCCTACACCTACCTGCCCGCTCCGGTGCATGCGCCGGGCAGCGCCAATGGCACCCTGACCAGGGGGGATCTCCCGGTCGCGCTCGAGGTGACCGAACCGCTGCTGCGGGATTTCCTGGACGCGATCAGCGCGCTGCAAGCCGATCTTGCCCGTCGTTGGGTGGGTCCGGAAGGCCGGTCCGCCGTCCCGCGACCGGAATGACCGGGTCGTTTCATGTATGACGAACGTATCGACCGACGTCCGGGATATTCCACCGACTACCCGTATGCAGAAGACCCGCAGGCCGGCCACGCGCAGAATGATTACCCGTATACCGGTGGATGGGACGGAGGCGAAACAGGACGCGGCACCGGGCGGCACCGGGCGCCGACGCAGTTCTTCGCCGGGCCGCTGGTGCCGCCGGACTCGGCCTGGGACCCCGCCGAGGAACTGGCCTTCATGCTCCAGGACGCGATGGAGCAGGAGCAGCGGCCGACGATCCCCGCGCCCCTGGACGAGCCCGGCACGCCCGCCGCGAAAGCCGGGAACACTCCCCTGCAGAACCTGCAGGAGATCACGGCGGAGCTGCCTCCGCTGAGGGAGGCCTCCCGCGGCCACCGAAAGGTCCGTGAACGCAGGCGCCCGAACATGCTGCGCACCGCCAGCCATCTGATCGCCGCCCTCACCGCGGTGATCGCCTCCACGGTGAGCTTCTTCGGCGGCATGGTCGCCTACGATCCGCTGCACATCGTCGCGGTGCCCCGTATGCAGGACGGCATCGCGTCCTGGTGGCCCCTGCTGGTGTACGGGCCCTGGGTGGTGGCGTCGCTGTCGGTCCTGCGCGCCGCACTGCACCGGCGCCGCGCAGGCCACTCCTGGTGCGTGGTGCTGCTCTTCTCGTCCATCGCGATGCTGCTGTGCGTGGTCCAGGCGCCCAGGACGCTCGTCGACATGTCGGCGGCCGCCCTTCCGGGTCTGGCGTCCCTGGCCTGCTTCCAGCAACTGGTCCGCCAGGTCACCCTGACCCGCCCGCCCCGCCGCGCGATCCCCCGCCACCGTCTGAGCCGGCCCACGCAGCCCGACACCTCCCCCACGCCACCCGGCGCGACTGCCGCGACGCCCCCCACAGCGGGCAAGCCGAAGCCGAAGTCCGCTGCCACGCCCACCCGGGCGAGCTGAGAAGCCGGAGACGGACCCGCACACGACGTGGGCCGCGACCGGGATCCCGACCGGATCCCGGTCGGGGCCCACGTCCGCCCTGCCGGGCGAAGGCGGAGGACGCGGGACTCGAACTCGTGCGGGGCTGTCCCGACGCCACCCGCGTGATCAGGACCTGACCCCGTCGGCCGGACGCTGCGGGCACCGCTGAAGGCGCTCGCAGGCCGTTCGTCAGGGCGTCCTCGGGGCCGGGTCGTCCGCCGGCCTGCCGTGTGCGGTGCCGGCGGACCCGGTGTCCGAGAGTGCGGCGAGGAGCCGCAGCTTCTCGTCGCTGTCGCTGTCCTTGTCCGGGTAGTAGACGACGAGGATGACGTCGTCGATGGGGAGTTTGTCGCGGTGGAGGCGAAGTTCACCGACGACGGGGTGGTGGACCGTGACGGTGCCTCCCTCGAGACGGCGGACGTCGTGGCGGGCCCACAGGGTACGGAACCGCTGACTGGACAGTGCGAGTTCTCCGACGAGCTCGACGAACCGGGGGTTGTCGGTGTCGTCGCCGATGGTGGTGCGCAGAGCGGCGACGAAGTCGGCGGTGGCTTTCGCCCAGTCCTGGTGGAAGGCCTGTTCCTCCGGATCGAGCAAAAGAGAACGAAGCCGGTTCTGGCCGGGCCGCAGGCGGGGCGAGAGCGCGACGGCCATGGGGTTGGAGGCCAGGACATCGAACGCGCGCCCTTCGACGAACGCGGGGATCTGCAGGTGGGCGAGGAGCTCGCGCACCCGTGCCGGTACGGGCTCGGGCCGCTTGCGGCGCGGCGCCCTGGGGCGTGCCGCCGCGAGGCCGAGCAGATACGTCCGTTCCACGTCGTCGAGTTGCAGGACGCGCGCGAGTGATTCGAGGACCTGCGGTGACGGGTTCTTGTCACGGCCCCGTTCCAGGCGCAGGTAGTAGTCGGGACTGATCCCGGCGAGCAGGGCGACCTCCTCACGGCGCAGGCCCGGCACGCGGCGGTTGCCGCCGGGCGGGAGTCCTGCCTGCGCCGGGGAGACCAGCTCACGCCGCGCCCGTAGGTAGGTGCCGAGCCGGTTGCCGGATTCCTCATCCTTCATGCCGACACCGTAATGCGGTGCGTGTGCGGCAGCGGGGGCCCTGGCAGGACCAGGGAAGACAAGGGCTCTGCCACAGCCGGCGGACGCCGCCGAGACTGCGACAGCACTGTCTCGCCAGAGACAGAGAGCATCACTGTCCGCGCCGCGGGCCTGAACGCCGGCGGCGCCCTGCACTGAGGAAAGAGCTCATGGATCTCTCCAACCGCACCGTTCTCGTTGTCGGCGGAACCTCGGGCATCGGGCGGGAACTGGCCAGACGGTTCGCTGCGGCGGGCAGCACCGTGGTCGTCGGCGGCCGCAACCCGGAGGCACTCTCGGAACTCGCCGGAGAAGGCTTCGGCACGGTCGGCGTCGACGTCACCGACAGCGCATCCGTCGCGTCCCTCCGGGACCGGGTGCTCGCCCGCCACCCCGAGCTGGACACCGTGGTGACCATGTCGGGCGTCATGCTCCTGGAGGACCTGCGCGACCCGGCGCACTACGAGGCGGCGGCGACGACGATCGACACCAACCTGCTCGGCACCGTCCGGGTCATCGACGCCTTCACTCCGCACCTGGTCCGGCGGGGTGCCGGCACCTTCGTCACCGTCACCTCCGGCATCGCCTTCCTGCCCTTCCCGCCCATGCCCAGCTACGCCGCCTCGAAGGCCGCGGTGCACGCCTACTCCGAGGCTTTGCGGGCGCAGCTGGACGGCACCGGTGTCGACGTCGTCGAGCTCGTCCCCCCGGCCGTCGCCACGGCAGGACAGGAGAAGGTGAACCCGCACGCACTGCCGCTGGACGACTTCGCCACCGAGGTGATGGACCTGCTGGGGACCGAGCCCACTCCGCGCGAGATCCTCGTCGACCGGGTCCTGGTCCACCGGTGGGCCGAGCGCGACGGCACCTACGACGACCTGGTGGCTCAGCGCTCGCAGGCCCTGGCGATGCTTCCGGGCCGGCAGGAGCGGCGATGAACAGCACGAACGGCTCCGGTCCCGAGCCGGCGGCGAGGGCGGTCGGCCGACGACGCTGAGGAAGACCTGGTTCGCTCACCGGGGGCGACTTCATGGAACGGACGCGAGCCCCCGACTCCTCGAGCGCTTCGTGGCCGCCCTCGAACGGGTGTGGGCCCACGTGGACCGGCGAGGCGCCGGATCCCGGGCAACCGAATCCGCCGAAACCGTGGTCTGGAGGGCAAGGGAGGGTGCTTGATGCTGGCCAGACAAGAGGCCGAGTTCCAGGAATTCGTCAGAGCGCGGTGGTCCCATCTCGTACGGACCGCGTATCTGCTCACGGGCGACGTGCACCACGCCGAAGACCTGACGCAGACGGCGCTGGCCAAGGCGTACCGCTCATGGCGGCGCGTCTCGCGCAGCGACCGGCCGGAGGCGTACGTCCGGCGGATTCTGGTCAGTTGCAACAGCGACCGATTCCGCAAGCGACGGGTCACGGAGGCTCTGACCCCGTCGCTGCCGGAGGTGGCCGGGCACGACGAGGCCGTCTCGCGGGCCGCGGAGCGGGTTCCCCTGCTCACGGCGCTGGCCGGACTGCCGCCGAAGCAGCGGGCGGTGGTCGTCATGCGCTACTGGGAGGACCTGTCCGAGGCCGAGGTCGCCGAGGTGCTCGGCTGCTCCCCGGGAACGGTCAAGAGCCAGGCGTCCAAGGCGCTGGCGAAGTTGCGTACGCATCCGGCCCTTACGCAGCTCGTGGAGTCCAGGCAGGGAGGCAGCAGGTGAACGAGGAGCCGGAGCCGCAAGGTGGGGAAGGCGGCGAGGACTTCGAGCAGCAGTTGCGTGAGCTGCTCGCCGAGGGTGCGAACACCATCCGGCCCGCGCCGGTGCCGTATCCGACGATCCGCCGCCGGGGCGCGGGCGAGCAGCGGCGCCGGGTGGCGGCGGCCGGGGCGGCTCTGGTGACGCTGGCGGCAGTGCCCGTAGGGGCGTACGCACTGGCCGGCGGGGGTGTGGGCAGGGACGCGGTGGCGTCGAGGCCATCGGTCGACGCCACGCCGCGGGCATCGGCGCCGACACCGACACCGACGCCGTCGCCCGCGGGGCCTGCGCGGCCGGCCACGGAGGGCCAGCTCCTCGACGGGATCACCTTCGGGCAGGCCGCCGACGGGCTGCGGAAGTGCCTCGCATACGCCCAGTCGCCCACAGGCGGCCCGCCCGACGGATTCCGCACGGACCTGGGCGCGGCACAGGGCTACCGGATCATCCTGGCGATGAACAGCACCGGCGACTCCAACGCGCCCGGCGATGGCATGTACGTCGTCGCGGTGAAGGAGCAGCCGAAACAGACCCGGTTGATCTGCAACATCAAGGACGGCGAGGCCAAGGGCCTCAACACCAGCGTGGGCTCCGACGATCCACCAGGCGCCGGCCCCGTCATGGCCGACATCAACGGCGGCAAGCTCTACCAGCAGTCGGTCCTCGACCGCGGCAACTGGAAGCTGCCGTTCCGATGGGGTGTCATCGGCACCGTCAAGCCGTCGGTGGCGAGGGTGACCGTCTCCTACGGCGGCGCCACCAGCCGGGCCGCCCTGGACCACGGCTGGTTCGTGGCCTCCGGCGTCCTGAACCAGCAGGTCACCGTGGCCCCGCGCATCAAGGGTTATGGCGCCGACGGCGGGCTGGTCTACGACTCCGACAAGGACAAGAACTACGCGAAGCGGTTGCCGTAGTGCCACCCGGCCGGGGTGCCGCACAGGGGGCGGCACCCCGGGATCCCGGTCCGAGGTGCGGCACGAAGTAGGTCTACTGGTCGCCTGACCTCGGGCTGGTATGTCTCTCACCTGCTGCGACGGTCCGCAGATGTCTGCGGTTGTTCGCTGCTGTGGGTCGGCGTTGTCACGCAGTCAGACACGCACCCAGGCTGCCTACGCTTATGCCACGTCGCTGAGGTGAGAAGCTGTGTGAGGCACCTTGACCGACTGGGAAAATAGCTTCGTCGTGAACGCCTGGTCTGGGCATGATTACCACCGTGCGTGAGGACTGGGACCATCGCGGGCGCAGGCGGTACAGGCTGACGGAGACGGAGCGCGGCGATGTCTGGGGCGTGTGCGCCGCAGTAGACGGACTCTTTGGGGAGCCCCGGCGCGGGACGTATGAACTGTTCGACTGGGTGCAGGAAGGTGCCCAGGTCCGGGGCTGGGTCGGCAGCCGGGTGTGGCTGGTGCCGGACGACGATGCACTTGAGCCCTGGCTGCTGGAGGACACCGAGACCCCGGACGGCTCTTGGGGACCGGCAGTCTCGTGCTCACTGGCCTGGACGACTGCGAAGGTCCGCCTGAGGGACACATGGGTCGTGTCCGAGTGCACGACGGGCATCGGTGGCTGGGCTCCTGTCGGGAATTCACCCGCGTCCTGCCAGCCGAGCAAGCGGCGCCCCTGCTCGTCCTGCGAGGGCTTGCCCAGGGTGATCGGCTGCGAGCCGCATTGATGAAGGGCACCCGGCGGGCGCTGGACCTGGAGGAGGCCGCCCTGGAGATACAGGACGCCCAGGGCGTGCCGCTCACCGATCGGCTGCTGTGGACCAAAGTCCGCTCCTGGTGCCCATCCTCCTACGGGGCAGATCTGATCGACCTGGAGCTCGACGGACAGCTCTTCACCCCCGTTCCCGAATTCGCCCGGCCCATCTGGGAACGGTGGCTCGCCGGGCCGCCGGACACCCTGGGTGCCTGGGCGGGCCTCGACACCCGGCGCCGCGGGGCCTGGCTCGATCTCGTCCGCGAGCGGGCCTGTGGGCGCTCTCACCGCGACCGGTCGGCTGGTCATGCCTACGAACTCGACGGCCGGCACATCACCGACGAACCGGGCCTCTATCTGGCGCTTGGGGAGGCGGTGAACGGGCCGGGTGGCTACTTCGGCGGCTGTCTGGCCGCCCTCGACGACTGCCTGCGCGGCACCTTCGGTTACACCGCCCCCGCAACCCTGCTCTGGCGGAACGCCGTGACCGCACGCGAGCACCTGTCCCGGACCCTGACCCCAGACGGCCAGCCCTACGACCTATTCGCCGAGGTCCTCGATGCCCTGGCCGAGGGCGGCATACACGTCACCCTGGCGTGATCCGCCGTCCGAACATCTACCCAGTCCTGATGGCGTCCCCGGCAGGATTCGAACTGCGCCCCCCGCTGTAGGAGCGAGGTTGGGCCGTCACTGGTGCGACCAGCGTCGGCATACCTTGCATCGAGTCGGGCAGCATGCACCCCTGCCTGCCATGATTCCCCGTGCGTCCCCGCCCGATCTGGGACGGATGTGGCACCGGCCGGCCAACAGCGGCCGTCAGCGGTTGCGTCCGGAGAAGTGGTGTACGGGTTCGAGGTACGCCTTGGCGCGCAAGGGGTGAAGCTCCGGGCGGTCACCCGCAGGTGCGTAACGTACTGCGGTCTCGATGCTGGGAAGCAGCTTGGCTGGGTGATCGCTGAGTGCCACGTAGCTCGATGCGTGCACGAGTGTCCACGCTTCATCCACCTGCTGCCGGAAGTCGGCAACCGATGGGGTCGGCTCGGCCGGCGGCTGCTGGAAAAGGCTGCCCAGTGCCGGGTGACCGGTGAAAGCCACCCGTAGGCCGTCGAGGTCGTTCCACCAAGTCGCGTGCCGGGCGGCGCACAGTCCGTCTGCCCGATCCGCTGATCAAGATGTTGCGCCAGCATCAGGAGGAGCAGGAGAAGGAGCGGGCGGAGGCCGGCACCGATTGGGAGGGCACGGGGTACGTCTTCGCCTCACCGACCGGCGGGCCGCTGAGCCCCAACACCGACTATCACGTCTGGAAGCGGCTCCTGCGGAACGCGGGTCTACGGGATGGGCGTCTCCACGACGCTCGGCACACCGCCGCGACCGTCCTCCTGATCCTTGGCGTCCCGGACGTCGTGATCGATGCGATCACGGGTTGGGAGCCTGCGATCACGAGTTGGGAGCCTGGGGGAGCGGCACGGATGCGCGCCCGGTACATGCATGTGACGGGGACCATGCTCGGCAAGGTCGCTCAGCAAGTCGGGGAGGCCCTCTGGGAGCCTCCCACCATGGGCCGAGAACCCAACTGAGACGGAAACTGAGACGGACGAACGTCAGAGGGCCGGGTCACTTTCGTGATCCGGCCCTCTGAGCTGGCGGAGGATACGAGATTCGAACTCGTGAGTGGTTGCCCCCAACACGCTTTCCAAATGTTCGTCCGGGGGTTCTGGGGTGTACGGGAACGTCCTGACCTGCGGTGCAGCTGGTCCGGTCGGGGGTTCTGAACGGTGCTGTACGCCGGTGAATGCAACCAGAACTGCAACCACGGAAGTGGGAGCAGCGTGAGTGTGTCCAGCTTCTGCTCGTGGTTCCTGGTCAGCGGGGAATCGCCTCCTTACTCCCCGTTCTGCGACCAGGCCGCGGTGAGCGCGGTGACCGGGTCGCAGTCGGCTGGTGCCGCGGGCCACCATTCGCCGTCTTCGTCCCGGAGGTAGGCGTACCAGCGGGCGTCGGGGCCCAGACGCAGCTGGATGCCGTGGTGGGTGAGGGTGAGGCGGTTGCGCCAGGTTCTGAGGGGTGTGGGGGAGTCGGTCATCTCGGCGAGGGCCGCGTCCAGGGCGGTGCGGGCGGCCTTCATCACCGTCGGGTCGGGGGCGTAGGGATGTTCGGCGACGGTGATGCCCGTAGGGCCGCCGTGGCGCCAGGCGCGGGTGAGGCGTGCGAAGGCAGTGGGTTTGGCGCCGGTGTTCTGGATCAGGTGGTGGAACCACTCGGGTCCGGGGTTGCTTGCGGCGATGCGGACGGCGTCCTTGTGCTGGGTCAGGTGCAGGTCGGCGGTGTCGCCCGCGAGGAGCCGGGCGGCGCGCGCGGTGGCGTCGGCCATGAGGCGTTCCAGGTCCGCGGCGGCCAGACCGGTGCCGGATGGCGGGGCGACGGGCAGTGCTGTGGTGTGGGCGGCGGGTTCCGGGAGTTCGGGCAGTTCGGGGGGCTCTTCGACCCAGCGGGCGTACGCGGCGGCGGCCGGGATGCCGGCCGGTGCCGGTGGGGCGGCGGTCTCCTGTGCTGCCGTACGGAGTGCGCGCAGCTGGCCGAAGACCTCCTCGCGACCGCGGCCGCGCAGCGCGAAGAGCACGAATGGGTCGGCGTCGATGGTGGCGGCGATGGCGTAGCAGAGCGCGGCGGCGTGTTTGCAGGGGTAGCCCCAGTCGGGGCAGGAGCATTCGGGATCGAGTTCGGTGGGCTGCGGGAGCAGGGGGACGCCTGCTTGGTGGGCGTCGTCGACGAGTTCGGCGGGCATCTCGCCGTCGAGGAGGGCGGCGAGATGCCCGGCTCGGGCGGCGATGGTGTCGAGGAGAGTGCCCCATTGGGCGTCGGTGAGGACGGGCAGGTGGACGGCGGAGCGGTAGGGGCGGGGCCTGCTGCCCTGAACGGCGGCTTTGACCTGGCCGGGGGCGATGGTGACGGCGCTGACCATGCCCTGGCGGGCGTAGGTGCGTCCGCGGGACAGGCGCCCCGAGTCCAGGGTGGAGTCCTCCAGGGCCGTCACCCATGCCTGGCCCCACCAGGTAGCGGCGAATGCACGCCTGCCGCGGGCGGGCGCACGGCGCTGGCCGGGAAACGAAGGGCTCATGTCTGCCTCCCCAGGGCGACGAGTTCGGCGAGGTCGGCATCGGACAGCTCGGTCAGGGCGGCCTCACCGGAGCCGACGACGGCGTCGGCGAGCGCGCGCTTGGACTCGAGAAGCTTCGCCACCTTGTCCTCCACGGTGCCCTCCGCGAGGAGTTTGTGGACCTGTACGGGCTTGTCCTGGCCGATGCGGTAGGCACGGTCGGTGGCCTGGTCCTCGACGGCCGGGTTCCACCAGCGGTCGTAGTGCACGACGTGGGTGGCGCGGGTGAGGTTGAGGCCGGTGCCCGCGGCCTTGAGGGAGAGCAGGAACACCGGCACCTCACCTCGCTGGAAGCGGTCCACCATCTCCTCGCGCGCGGTGACGGGGGTACCGCCGTGCAGGAAGAGGGTGGGGACTCCTCGCTCTGCGAGATGCTTCTCCAGCAGGGTCGCCATCTGCTTGTACTGAGTGAAGACCAGCACCGACTCGCCCTCGGCGGTGATGGTGTCGATCAGTTCGTCGAGCAGGTCGAGCTTGCCGGACCGGCCGCGCAGCGGTGTCGACTGGCGCAGGTACTGGGCGGGGTGGTTGCAGATCTGCTTCAGCGCGGTGAGGAGCTTCAGAACCAGACCGCGGCGGGCGGTGCCCTCGGCTTCGGCGATCTTCGTCATGGTTTCGCGGACCACTGCCTCGTACAGGCTCGTCTGCTCGGCGGTCAGAGGCACGACGCGGTCGGTTTCGGTCTTGGCGGGCAGTTCGGGTGCGATGCCCGGGTCGGACTTCCTGCGGCGCAGCAGGAACGGACGGACAAGACGGGACAGCCGGTCGGCAGCCTGTGGGTCCTCGCCCGACTCGATCGCTCGGGCGTGCCGGTCGCGGAAGGCCGTGAACGGGCCGAGGAGTCCGGGTGTGGTCCAGTCGAGGAGCGCCCACAGTTCGGAGAGGTTGTTCTCCACGGGGGTGCCGGTGAGGGCGACGCGGGCGCGGGCGGGCAGGGCGCGCAGCTCACGGGCGGTGACGGCGTAGGGGTTCTTGACGTGCTGTGCCTCGTCGGCGGCGATCAGCGACCATGCGTGCTCGGTGAGGGGCTCCCGGTCGCGGCGCAGGACGCCGTAGGTGACCAGGACGATCTCGTCATCGGCGAGGTCCTTCAGGTGGCGGTCGCCGCCGTGGTAGCGGCGCACGGGGATGGAAGGCGCGAACCTGGCGGCCTCGCGCTGCCAGTTGCCGAGCAGAGAGGTGGGGCAGACGACGAGCGTGGGGCCGGCGGTGGCGGGGTCGCTCTGGCGGTGCAGGTGCAGAGCGAGCAGGGTGATGGTCTTGCCCAGGCCCATGTCGTCGGCGAGGCAGCCGCCGAGGCCGAGTGCGCACATCTCGGCCAGCCAGGCCAGGCCCCGCTTCTGGTATTCGCGCAACGTGGCCTTGAGGGCGGCGGGCTGGGGCACGGGGGTGCGGGACTCGGGATCGCGGATACGAGCGACCAAGTTGCCGAGCGCACCGACCGCCGCACAGGGGACCCGGTCACCGTCCCGCTCGGCCTCGCCGGTCAGCGCGGCGCTCAACGCCTCCATGGGGGTGAGCGGTTCCATCCGGCGGCGCCTGGCGCGTGCCACCAGCTTCTGGTCGGCGACCACCCACTGGTCGCGAAGCCGGACGAGGGGACGGCGTGACTCTGCGAGAGCGTCCATCTCGGCCTCGGTGAGCGGCTCGCCACCGAGGGAGACCTGCCAGCGGAAGTCGAGGAGGGCCTCGGTGTCCAGCAGGCCGCCCGCGGTGGAACCGGGGGCGGTGCGCTGCCCGATCTCCGCGGTCGAGGTGAGCGCCTTGACCAGGTCGCGCGGCCAGTGCACGGCGACACCGGCCGCGCGCAGCGCGTCCGTGGCGTCTCCAAGGAGATCGAAGGCTTCGTCGTCGGTCAACCGGAGCTGATCAGGAGCGGCATCGTTGAGCAGCCTCTGCAGCGGGGGCCAGGCGCGGGCGCCGCGGCGCAGGGCGAGAAGGGTCTCGGTCTCGGCGCGTGGGCCGAGCAGCCGCTCCACTTCGGCCGGCTCGCTCCAGAGTCGTGCGGCCTCGATGACGAGCGCAGGGTCCGCCGCGGTGTGCAGTTGCAGGACGGCACGGAACTGCCGTCGGCGTCCTTCGGGTACGTCGACGCGCAGGGAGACACTGACCTCGGCGGTGAGCGCCGCCTGGGTCTCCTCGGCCCATTCACGCAAGGCGGGCACGGCGCGGGCCTCGCGCCAGGCGTACGGCAGCGCTCCCATGGCGAGCGGCGTGGCCGGCGTGCGGACCAGATCATCGGCGACCGCGTCGCAGAACTGGCGTACCAGCGCAGCCGGTTCGGCGATCCGAACCGGAGGAGGGCCAGGCTCGCGCAGGCAGTGGGCGTGTGGCGGGAAGGCGGCGGCCAGGGCGTCCAGCGTCTGGCGCTGGGTGGCGGTGTACGGACCCACCTGCCAGCTGTCGTAACCGGCGGGGGTGAGGGCCGGGTGGAGGCGGCCGTCGGCGAGCAGCCGCAGCGCGAAGCGAGTGGCGGCCTGCCAGGCGGCGCCGGCGGGATGCGTCGGCTCCGCAGTAGCCAAGGCGGCGACAGCGACGGCGACAGGCAGCGCGTAGCCCTCAACTCTGCGCCGCCTGACCGAGCTGCCGTGCGGCAGGACCAGCTCCACGACCGCAGTCTCCAGGCCGGTGGGCGCCACAGTGTCTCCGGCCGCCGCCCCGGTCGGCTTCCACAGCAGCAGCCGCCCAAGGCGAGCGGGCTCACCGGGCAGGAACACCGCCGCCCAACCGACGCCGAGCAACTCCCTCACGAAGGCGGACGTTTCCTGCCGGGCCAGCGGCGGTGCGCTCCTCGCGCCCGTGCTCGGCTCTCGTACGACGACTCGTGCCACTCTCTTCCGCCCTGTCGCTTGCCGGGCCCTCCCCTGGGCCGCTCACTGTCGAACCTCACCAGGCAATGTCACACGCTGGCAACCACGGGCCTTGGCTTGACTGCTGGCGACGGCGCCACGACGGATATGCCGCTGCTGAACACACTGGTCCTCAACCGTACGGTTCGGCGCTGAGGCCATGAGCACCTGGGACCCAGCCGCGCTGAGAGGCGTTGATCGAAGAGGCCACGGTCGACGCCTACGGCGAAGATGAGCCCAGCTCACCGGCTTCTGGACCTGCCGCTGCCGGAACCCGCCCCCGAGGGCGGGAACAGGCAGCACGTAGCACGCATACCGCAGTATGCTTGCGGCTATGGCAGACACCACACGCATCACGGTGACGCTCCCCACCGAGCAGGTGGCGGAGCTGAAGAAGATCACGGACAACATCTCCGGCTACGTGGCCGAAGCGGTCGCCAGGCAGATCCGGCACCAGCTCCTTGGGGCCGACCTGCGCAGCCACACAGACGAGCACGGGGCCTTCAGTGAGGAAGAGCTGGCCGAGGCGCGGGCGCGGATCTTCGGTACGACGTCGGCCGCCGGCGGTGCGAGCGCCGCGTGAGCGGGCACATCGAGACCGTCGTCCTGGACAGCGAGGGACTGTCAGCCTGGGTGGCGCAGGACCGGAAGGTTCTGGCGATGTTCCAGGTGTTCCACGACATGGGAGCGGACCTTGTCGTCAGCGCCAACACCATCGTGGAGGTGAGCCACGCAAGGGTGAACCTGCCCCGACTGCAATGGGCGCTCTCCCGGGTCAAGGTGGAGCCGATCACGGAGGCAGCGGCCAAGGCGGCGGCCCAACTGCTCAAGGGCGCCGGTCTGCACGGACACAAGTACGCGATCGACGCCACCGTCGCGGAAGCGGCCTTGCGTCAGCCTGGTCCGGTCGCCATCCTCACGTCGGATGTCGATGACATGACCCGGCTGTGCGGCGGCGAGATCCGGATGATCGGGCTATGACCGCGACATCGTCCCGGGACCATGGACAGATCCGCGTGGATCCCCCGAGACCAGAGTCGCCGCAGGCCAGCCCGTGACGGGCGAATAAGGCATCGACGGATGCGGGGGCATGGCTGCGTTCGGTGTCAAAGCTCCTCAGGGCGCAACGCCAGCTGGCGGCCGGTAGCCATCGTGACGTATCCCGTCGGATGGTGTGGCTTCCCACAGTCTGCGCCGGTCGCCCCATAGGACGTGAGCGTGCGCCTCTCCCGCTTGAGGAAATGATCCAAATGTCGCCTATAAATGCAACCGAAACTGCAACCAAGACATGCCAACGAGCCGGACCGCATTGAGCGGTCCGGCTCGTCGTTTCGCCTGTTCAGGCGGCTGCGGAGGATACGAGATTCGAACTCGTGAGGGGTTGCCCCCAACACGCTTTCCAACTGTCCGCGCGGTCGTCCGGGGGCGTTCGTCCGAGTTCGCGGGCCAGGTCAGAGGGGGTGCGCGCACGCCGGTGAACATTGGCGGCTGTCGGTGCACTGGACAAAGACCAGGACAAGGAGCGGCTCAGAACGCACGCGGTTCATGGTCAGCCCCGCTGTGATGGCGCACGCCAGGTCCGTGCGGTACCACGAACTTCGGCGGCGAGAGTGACGTCGTCTGGCACTTGCCTCTCTTGGGATGCCCCGGCCAGATCGATGTACATGAGCGCGGCGGCCGAGCTGCCGAGCTGAGTTCCGTGACCTTCGACTCCCCAGCGGGCGAGGTGACGTGCCCCCTCGTCCAGGCCGTCCTCGGGAGCGGTGGGAAAGATTTCGCGCAGGGCGGCGCGAGCGATCTCCACGGCGCTTCGTGTCTGCATCGTAAGGGTCCTTCCTGAGGGTCACGGGTGGCTGGCGCGCGCGGTGCACACGAGGCACTTGTCCTGGTAGCCGGTCATCCACATCACCGCGCGGGCGAAGCTCTCTGCGGATTCGAGTGCCTCCGTGCGGTCCAGTTGAGCGAGTTCGACCGTGCAGAGCACGTCCCGGACCAGGACCTCCCAGTGGTCCTGGGCCTTCTTCCAGTCTCCCCGGTGGGCCCGCCTCACATAGCGGTCTAGGAACTCTTGGTCCACCGCGCTCTTCAGGTGTAGCGACTCAAGAAAGGTGATCCTTCCCGGCAACTTGAGCCGGCGGCCGAGGCCCCTTTGCTGAAAGAGGTGATTGGTGGCGATCTCCTTGACCCGCTGCATCCGGGCAGCAATCACATGACCGGCCACTCCACCGATGAGGGCGGGCACCAGCAGCCAGCCGAGTACCGACGCACCCCACGACGATTCGTGCACGGGCGGGTCTATGAGCGTGAACGCCCTGTAAATGCCGCTCCAACCCTTCTCGGATCGGCTGGCACCGAACACCCAGACAAATCCGATGACCAGGGCGATCGGTATGCCCCAGTCGATGAACCACTGTGTGACGCCCGACAAGGCCTTGCGTGAGCGGAACGTACGCCGTATCCACACCCACACTGACTGCCCACGCAGCGGTGGCAAAGATGGCGGCAGAGGTGGCTGAGGTGGTGGTGGCAACGGAGGCCCTCCAAGGAGGCGACAGGGCTCGATCACCGCAAGTGACGCTGCCATGCGGTCCGTGGTTGCAGCCTCCAGTGGGGACTTGAAGAACCCAGTCGGACCCACTGAGCGCCCGCCCGATGCGCGCGGTCGCCAGCCCAATCGAGCAGTCGGCCGCCAAGGTTCTGCTCGGCGTACTCACGCGCCATGCGTCAAGCCTGGGCAGACGTGCCGCCACTGTCAGTGCCATCCGAGAGACTGACATCAGGGACAGACGGGACACCAAGTGGACTAGTTGGCTCCACGATCGCTGATTTTTAGGCCACCAAGCTATAGGCTGTTCCGCATGGTAGAGAGGACAGTAGTGAACCCTGTGGGCGAACTTGAGACATATGAACGAGATCTAGTCCACCTAGCAAGAGTTGCGATGGCAGGGAGGGCACAGGACGTGCAGACCCTGGTCCAGCGCATGGCCCGCCGTTACCAACGATCGAACGAATCGCTCGCTGGCTCGCTTCGAGAACTGCTGCGTTCCGCTCCAACAGCACAGACGCCCTTGCGTGGACTCGGCAACGCCACCGCCCTCCCTCTCGACAGCGACAGTCGCCTGCCACTAATCCGAGCGGAGCAACTCGGGCCGGCCGTTCGTCCAGTCCTGACTCCGCCAGTGAGAGCTGCAGTGGAGCAACTCCGTGACGAGCACCGGAGCGCCGACCGGCTCGCACGACAGGGCCTGACACCGAGTCGCACCGGTCTATTCACTGGCCCTCCTGGTGTCGGCAAGACGCTCGCCGCCCGCTGGCTAGCGGACGAACTGAAGCTCCCGCTGCTCGTACTGGACCTCTCCTCCGTAATGAGCAGCTACCTCGGGCGAACTGGAGGAAACATTCGCAAGGTGCTCGATTATGCGAAATCAAGCCCTTCAGTCCTGCTCCTAGACGAACTCGACACAGTGGCCAAGCGGCGCGACGACATGGCCGAAGTTGGAGAGCTCAAGAGGCTTGTTACGGTCCTTCTCCAGGAAATTGATGACTGGCCCACTGGTTCACTCTTGCTGGCTGCCACAAATCATGCGGACCTCCTGGACCCGGCGGTATGGCGGCGATTCGACCTCGTGGTCAAATTCCCCTTGCCTGGTCCGGTCGAACTAGAGGAAGCACTTCTCCACTACTGCGGAAATGAGACACCAAAGAACATTGCTTTTCTCGTGAGAATCCTACAGGGTTCCTCCTTTGCCGATGCGGAACGTTTCGTTATGACGGCACGCAGGAAGGCAGCCTTGAGTGGCGAACGTACGTTCGATGTCCTGTTGAGTCTGGGACAGGAACGCCTGGCTCAAATGAACCATGCCGAGCGTCTTCAGGTGGCACTCGACCTAGTGCAAGATGGGAGCCTCTCGCAGAGGGGAGCTAGCGAGTTGACGGGGGTCAGCCGCGACACGATTCGACGCAAGCAGCGTGCGGGCCAAGAGCAGTAGAGCCAGAGGGGGGCAACATGGCTGGAGAGCGCAACTTCCTACTCGGACACGGCGAGCGTCTCGTCGAGAGGGTGGCAACGCCTCCGGGCGGAGCATCGCCCGAACTTCCATACACCGCGGAGGAGGCTCGACAGCGACTCCTCCCTCAAGTCCAGAGGGCAGTAACGACCTTCGATTCCTTGCCAGACGAAGCCTGCCCGTCAGGGAAGACGGTAGGCCTCGTCACTCTGCACCCCCAATTCATCGCTAAGTCCTACCATCCCGGTGACTTCCTTCGGGATAACGGGCTTGCGTACATTGGATCCCGGGGCGCCAAGATCACCCCGGAAAAGTGGACACGGCAGGGCGAACCCGTCGAGTTGGACACAACGGAGCTATTCGTATCCGGGCAGCGTGAGTCGTTTTCGCTTCTGGCTCAGCGGCTGGAGTCACCTGGCGCATTCCCAGACGGATCTCCCTTGCAGAAAGTCGAAGCATTTCGCGCTCCGGACGCTTCGGATAAGAAACGTGGGGAAATGCCGCTTCCTCACATTTCATCGCTCTTCGAGGTAGGACTACACATTCCGAGCGTGGACCGCGACGCCATTGTTCGGTCATTTCAGCGCTGGGCTCGCGCGTGCGGCGTGTCAGCCGACCTCGACAGGAGCATCCCGGTCTCTGGGCTGATTTTTATGCCCGTTGCCGCTCACGCGGAAGAACTGGATGAGCTGAGCAGGTTCTCCTTCCTCCGGATCGTTCGACCGATGCCGAGGCTCCGTACGCTGCATCCCATCGAGAGGAGCCTCCCGGCGGCCGCACTGCCTCCGATCGAGGTGCCAGATGAGCCCGTAGTCGACAGTTCCATCCGTATGGCCATCTTCGATGGCGGTCTCCCCTCAAGCGGGCCTATGAGCCGATGGGCCCAGTCTCTCGATGTGCCTGGGGTCGGCGCAGCCGTGGAAGAGTGTGTGGATCACGGTCACAAGGTGACGTCAGCCGCTCTCTTCGGCTGTCTGAAGCCCGGAGAGGCCGCTCCGCGGCCCTTTAACAGCGTGGACCACTATCGGATCCTCGACGACGTAGAGGACGACCCCTATGCCCTCTACACGGCACTGAATCGCATCCGCGATGTGCTGGAAGAGAAGAACTACGACTTCGTGAACCTCAGCCTGGGCCCGGAGCTCCCTATTGAGGATGATGAAGTACACCCGTGGACAGCGGTACTGGACGAGTACCTCTCCCATGGGCAGACTTTCATGACCGTAGCAGCCGGAAACAACGGAAACCACGATTGGGCCTCGGGCAACGCCCGCATCCAGGTGCCATCCGATTGTGTGAATGCCCTCGCTGTCGGATCGGCTAATAGCAAGCTAAAGAACTGGGATCGAGCCGAATACAGCGCAATTGGCCCTGGCCGCTCGCCAGGATTGGTGAAACCCGACGTTCTAAGTTTCGGAGGCACCCCGTACGAGCCCTTCATTTTCTTGCCGCGCAATGGGACGGATGCCCCGTCGTCGGCGATTGGTACGAGCTTCGCGGCGCCAGCCGCACTCAGGATGGCCGCAGGAATCCGAGCACACTTCGGCGGACATATTAAGCCTCTTGGGCTTCGGGCTTTGCTCGTACACTGTGCCGAACGTGGAATTATGCCTGTCGAAGAGGCTGGCTGGGGAAGAATCCCTGACCAAATCGACGCCTTCGTAATCTGTCCTGCAAACTCCGTTCGCGTGTTGTATCAGGGGGCGATCGAGCCGGGGCAGACGATGCGAATGCCCATTCCCCTGCCCGAGGATGTAAGGACGGGCAACGTCGAAATCAGTGCCACGTATTGCATCAACTCCCCAACCGACTCGCGCAGCCCGAGTACGTACACGGCCAGTGCCATCGAGCCCGTATTTCGTCCACATGCGGAAAAGTTCAGCAAAGAAGACAGCATGCACCCGAAGACGGATCCATTTTTCAGGTCGAGCGACTTCTTGCCCGAGAACGATTTGAGGAAGGGGGCGCACAAGTGGGAGACCATTAAACACAGGACTCTCACCAAGAGAGCTTCGTCGTTGCTCCGACCAGTGTTTGACGTGAAGTATCATTCGAGGATTGAGCAACTCGTCGGCGTCCCCACCGAGAAGGTGGAGTACGCGCTTGTGATCACTCTCACCTCATCCCGAGATGCGGACATCTACAACAAGGTCGTCCGGGCCTATAGCGGCCGATTGGAAATCTTGCAGCCGCAGGTAGAAATTCCTATCACCGTGCAGCCGTAGCATGCCCCTTGAATGCAATCCCACAACAGCGGGAGCCGCTCACCCCGAGTGGCTCCCGCTGTTGTCCTCCATGCAGATCGAGGCAGGAAGACAGGCCCATCGGTCGGTTGGGTGAGACGTGGGAAGCTGGAGACGGTGAAGCGCGATCGGGAGCTCGGCGAGGTTGAGGAAGGGGAGGCCACGTGCCGCAGGGCAGTCCGCGAGGTACGTACCTGGAGGTCTCGGAATCTCTCCGCGAGAAGATCAGGAAGGGCGAGATCACAGAAGCGCTGCCGTCTCAGGCGGCACTCGTGAGCGAGTACGGCGTGAGCCGCAGCACCATCGAACGGGCGCTTGCGGCGCTCAAGGGCGACGGTGTTATCGAGTCGGTTCAGGGTGCCGGGTGGTTCGTGGCGGGGACCGGTGACCGCCGGCCGTTGGTCGAGAAGGTGACCGACCTGTTGCGGGCCGACGGGGTCAGTGTCGGCGACCGCTTCCCCACCGAGAAGGAGCTGTGCGAGCGGTTCGGAGCGTCGCGGACGGCCGTCCGTTCCGCCATCGCGCAGATGGAGGGGCAAGGGCTCATCGGCAAGGGTGCCGCGAGAGGGCGGGAAGTACGTGCGTTGCCGGCCGGGAGGGGGACTCAGACCGTATGACGACGACCGAGCGAACTGAGTTCGACGCTGACGCGGCGGGCGCCATCCTCCGCAAGGCGTGCGAGGTCGCGGACGTGGCCCCGGACGGAATCGAGATGCTGCGGTTCGGGGACCACGCGGTGTTCCGTGTGGACGGCGGACGTATCGTTTCCCGGGTCGGTAGGAGTCCCGATCGGCTCGCCTCCGTGCGGAGAGAGGTGGCCGTAGCGGAATGGCTCGCGACCGAGGGATATCCGGCGGCACGACTTGTAACGGCGGCCGAACAGCCGGTTGTCGTTCAGGGCCACCCAGTGACGTTCTGGGAAGGTCTCTCCGACGGAGACACGTACGCGAGTACAGGGGAAATGGGCGCACTGCTGCGGCGGCTTCACGAATTGGAGTCGCCGCACTTCTCGCTCCCGCCCCTTCAACCTTTTGACAAGGTTGCGCAGCGCTTGAAGCGTGCCGCCATCCCGGACACCACCCGCGCGTTTCTTCGGTCCATGGCCGACGATTTGGCGGCTGAGTACGGCCGTCTCCAGTTCGCGCTTCCGGCGGGTCATCTGCACGGTGACTTCAACGTCGGAAACGTCCTGCGCGACGCGGCAGGCCGTCCGAAGGTCATCGACTTGGACGGGTTCGTCACGGGCCCCCGAGAGTGGGACCTCATGCAAACCGCCATGTACTACGACAGCTTTGGTTGGCACACAGAGGCCGAGTACTCCGATTTCGTCGCCGGGTACGGGTTCGACGTGCGGGAATGGTCCGGATACACCGTTCTCCGGAGCATCCGCGAACTGCTCATGGTTACGTGGCTCTCGCAGAACGCCGGTACCAATCCGCGTGCGGCCGAGGAAGTTGAGAAGCGTGTGGAAAGCCTACGCTCGGGTGGCTCTCGCCGAGACTGGGCGCCGTTCTAGAAGCGTCACACCTGTTGCCAGAGGCGGAAGCCACGGGCTTGTTCCTCGAATCCCCGGAACTCCGTGGCCCGTCTCATCCCGTCCGTGACGCGCCCCTGGAATTCCCGCACGTATTGAACGCAGCGCGCAGACTTCAACCCCTCGCCGAGTTGCAGCGCGCTCAGCGCGATATCGAACCCACGGCCGATCTCCCCTTGGTTGATGTATGCCTCAGCCTGAACCATCGTCGCAAAGAAGTCGCTCCGGTTGTTCAGGCCGTCGCCGAAGACGGAACCCGCGCCCCGCTCCGTGGCTTCGACGGAGCGGCCCAGGTCGCGGAAGCAGTGGCCTATCTCGGCTGCAAGTTCCACTTCGTCGAAGTACGCGATGTACGGGGGGTCGCTGTCGGCCGTTCGCTGGCTGAGCTTTCGTTCCGCCTCCACAAGGGCGAGGTCACAGCCCCGCTCATCCCCGAGTCGGGCCAGTGCCCGGGCTTCCATCGCGCGGAACTGTGCGGCCATGGTCGGCCCCAGGGCAGGACCCGGACCGGTGTACGCGGCACGAGCGAGTGTCGCAGCGTCCTGATACCGCCCCAGGAACGTGGCCTGGTGGCTCATGGCCGACAGGATGCTTCCGCCTAGAAGCCTGTCACCGGCTGCTTGCGTCATGCGTAGTGCCTGGATGAGGTACCGCTGAGCGATGCCGTGAAGGCCGCTGTCGTACGACATCCATCCGGCGAGTAGGAGCGCTTCCGCCACGGCGGAGTGCAGTTGCCTGCCCACGTCGTCGGAGTACTTCCCGTCGAGCATCGGCCGGACATCCGTATGCAGGTACTGAATCAGTGCTCGCCGGGCGTGCCCGCCGCCGAACTTGCCGTCGAGCATGCTGAACGCGTCGGCTGTCGAGCGCACCATGTCCACGTCTACGGCGCCGACCGCCCGGTTGCCCGTCCGCGTCAGCTCTCCGTCCGGAGGGGCCACGATCCAGCGTAAGGACGCGGTGTTCCAAGCCGCGGAATCGGGCAGCGCTCGAACCAGCGTCTCAGCGTCGGCTAGGTCGGCACGCCAAAGGTCGGCCACGGTCTTGGCCGTGCTCTCCGGTTTGTCCGCGAAGTCAAGCCCCAACTCCGGCTGTACAGCGGACACTGCCGCGTCGCCCATCCCGATGTCATCAATCGTGAGCTGCCGCCCCAGCTTGCGCCCGATCGCGTCGGCGATGAACTGCGGCATATTGCCGCGTGGGATGGAGCCCTTGAGCCACCTGGTCACGTAGGTGTGGTCACAGGTGACGTTCTCACCTGACCGAGCGGCAGTGGCGACCACCGCGCGAGCAAGCGACTTGTGTGAGAAGTCAGCTTCCTGCATGAGCGCGGCCAGCCTGGCGTTCCGGTCTGCCATCGAACCCCCAGAGAGCGGCCGTAGTACCAGCTTGACTCACCGTCACTCTACGCAGGTCAGGGGCAAGGTGCAGAGGCTTTGCACGTACGAGTGCACGAGTGCACCCCCAAGTACACGCTCCCGAAGTCCTCGCCGTCTGGCGACAGTTGAACCACCACCGCACGGGGCAGGTCGGCGATCCCGAGTCGAAAGCCACGGGTTGACGGCACGGAATCCATCTGCCAACGTGAGTGGTAGGTAATACACACCACGCATGATGGGTGTGCGCTGGAGGAGCGCCCGGAGGAAAGCCCGCAGGGGTGAGTACGAAGGAAGCGTCTGTTGGTTGAGAACTGAACAGTGATCGTGCGGGGCTGACGCGAGTCGGCGGTCGCGGTAGGTGTCTAGGGCGAGGGTCCGGGGGCAAACCGCCGTGATGAACGTCGTCTCTCCCCTACGCGCTTGGCAGGCGCCACCTGGGGTTTCTGGGTGTGGGGAAGTACAGCGGGGCCCCAACGCATGTGGCGGCAAGAGTGAGACCGCCCCCGCGGCGACCGGGTGATGTCGTCGGCGGAACGCCAACCTGCACCGATTCGTGCAGCCGCCCTGCTGGCGTCAGAGCAGTGACGATGACGCGCCCGACTTTCCGGCTCGGGACCGGTGCTCCGTGGCAACGGCGCACCGGTGAAGCCCGGTCTTGCCTCATCTGGCTTTGCAGCGTCGATTGCTGCGGCCGGCTGCCTCTCCCGCCCGTCCGTTCCGCGCACTGCGTGGGGGCGTACGGGCGGGGGTGCGGGGAGCCGGAAGGGTTCCACACGAAGGCGGTCCCCGGGTGGCACCCCAGGGACCGCGTACAGGCACCTGTGGTGGAGGCACCTGTGGTCACGAGTCTGACAGACGAAGAGCGCGACGACCTGTCGCGGAAGAACGCCGAGACGAACAAGCGCAGCGAGGACAACGCCCGTGCACGGGGTGGCCGGTGATGGCCGATACCGAGCACGAGAGGACCAAACCGCCGCTTCCTGTCCGTCCCCCGCGTCCGCATCCGCACGCGGTGTGAGCGGACGCTGATCGAAAGCCCCGATGGTCGTAGGCCGGGTTCGACTCCCGACCGGGGCACCGGCCGCCACCATCGCGGCCCGCCGCACCACTCGCGTGCGGCCCCCACCCTCAACGGCGCGCACCCCCGGAGCGGCTACTCCGGGGGTGCTGTTCGGGCCGCTCACTTTGGAGAGGACACACGACCCATGAGCAACATCGTTGCTGTTCAGGCGGTTGTTACCGCCGACGAGTACGACCGCGAGCCGACAGCCGCGGAGCTGGACGCCATCGCGGTGGAGACGCCGCTGATTGTGGCGGAGGTCGAGCTGCTGGATGTGCGGATCGCGTTGATGGACCGCACGCCGAGCGAGCTGGACCAGCGGCTGCTGCGTAAGGCGCTGCACCGGGTGCTGTCCGAGCGGGCGGCCCTGGCCAACCGCACGAGCGCGGGGCAGGCGGCGTGATGGCGGGCGAGTTCACGGCGCAGCTGGCCGCACGCAAGGGCCGCTGGCGCCTGTACGTGGTGCTGCTGAACACGACCGAGCGGTGGCCCGAGTACGACTTCGGCCGTACCGCACCGGTCCCGACGCCCGCGGAGCGCGCGGAAGCGCTCAGCGCGCTCGGTTTCGAGCAGGTGCCGGACACGGAGTGGCAGTGGGTCGAGGACAGCGAAACCCCCGGCGATGCCACCTCGCCGGTGCTGCTGATCGCTGCCACGCGGGTCCGGCTGCATGAGGGGGACGTATGAACACTGTCCCGAACCTGCACGGTGGTCCGTGGTCGTGGCTGCTGCCTCTGGTCGGCGCCGTCGCCGCTCTGACCGTGGTGGTGTGGGCAGTGGGGCGGCTGCGTAGGTCGTCGTGGCTGTCCGGGATCGGCCCGCAAGCCGTGGTCGCCCTGGGTGGCGTGGCGGTCAGTGTGCATGGCCTGTGGGGCTTTGCCACGCAGACCAGCGCGTTGCCGACGGAGCTGGCGGTGGCGTTCATCGCGGTGTTCGATGCGGCCGAGATGACGCTGCTGGTCATGATGTACCGCGCGGCCGACCCGGAGGCGGGCTGGACGCGTGAGCTGCGGCTGATGCACCGCACGGCGTGGATGCTCGTTGGGTTCTCCGCGGCGATGAACGCCGTGCACGCACCCAACTGGTGGGCCCGCCCGGTGCTGGCGGCCGTGCCGGCACTTGCTGCGTGGCTGATCGAGCTTCAGCTGCGCAGCAAGCTGCACCACGTCAAGCCGGGCCAGGACGACGACGCGCGGCCGGGCCCGGCCCGGCTGGTGGCACTGCTGTGGCAGCACGCTTGGGCGGAGCTGTTCGCCCTGCTCGGGCTGGACGCGCGCACGTCGTCGTCGGCGATCGCCCGTGCTGCGCTGGTGCAGCGGGCCGCGCTGCGCGTCTACCGGCTGCGTCTGGCCCTGGAGGCAGGCAAGGCCCGCCGGGTGCGGCGCTGGCGCCGCAAGGCGCAGAAGGCTCTGGACCGCGCGGACGTGGCTACCGACCGGGCTCAAGCGCTCGCGCTGGTGCGGCGGCTGGCCGCGCTGACCCGCGCGGAGGAGGTTGCCACCCTCGACTACCGCACACCTGCCACCGTCCTGGCCCTGATCGAAGACCTCGCCGTCACACCGGCCGTGGAGCGCCAGGAGGCATCCAGCCTTGCCGAGCAGGCCGAAGCCGCGCGGCAGCGCGCGGAAGCCGCGCGACAGGAAGCAGAGGACGCGCGGCAGCGCGCGGCAGAGGAACTGGCCACCGCGCAGGAGGCTCTGGAACAGCTCCGGCAGGAGCAAGCCGCCCTGCTGGAACAGGGTGAGGACGCGACCGGCCGCGCGGCTACGGCGCGGCAGCACGAGGAGACTGCGCGGCAGCGCGCGGAGGCTGCGCGGCAGGACGAGCAGGCCGCGCGGCAGCGCGCGGAGCACCTGATCGAGCAGGCGCAGCAGCAGGTGGACGCCAAGCGCCAGCAGCTTGAAGCGCTCACCGTCCAGGCGGGGCAGGCGCAGGCCGCCTACGAGTCCCGCACGCAAGCCTTGCAGCAGCTCAACGGCCAGATCGCCGAGGCCCGAACCCTGTATGAGCGGCTGCGCGGCGACCTCGCCAGCCTCCGCCCCCAGGCCCCCGAAGGAGCCGCAGAGGGCGGGGAAACGGTGTGGAAGTCGCCCGCAAAGCAGGAGGGCTGGACCTACTACCTGCACACCCTCGCCTCCACCAACGGGGCAGAGCCGACCGCCCCGGAACTGGCTGAGCGGTTCGGCGTGGACCCCGGAAACGCGCGGAACTGGCTGCGGGACTTCCGTGCCGCGCGCGCCGCGCAGCTTGCCGCGCAGCCGCGCAGCCTGACCACCGCCTGACGCCATGGGCAGCATCCCTGTCTACCCATGGCGCCTGGCACCGGACGGCTTAGCCACGCGCCGTCAGCTCCGCGCCCGCGGACTGCGGCCCGGCGGGCAGGACGTGGCCGCGCAGGTCGAGCGTCCGCGGCGGCGCCGCGGCCCGCTGGTCGCCTACCTCTACGAGATCGAGCAGGCAAAGCCCGTCCGCCCGATGACGCCCGCCAAACGGGCCGCCCTGGCCAAGGCAAACGCCGCCCGGCGCACCTGTCCGGAGTGCGGTCTGGATGCCGGATACGTCATCCCAGCCTCGCTCGGCACGTGCGTGAGCTGCGCCTATCCCGAGGAACAGCGCGCCGCCTGAACACCACCGGTTGGAAGGGAAGTTCCGCGTGAAGACCACACGTCACCGCGCTCTCGTGGTCGGCGCCGTCGTCGTCAGTGCCGCGCTGGCCGTATCGATCGGTGTGCGGCTGTCCGGCTACGGCGTGCCGCTCACCCTGTTGATCGCCTGCTGCGCAGCGTGCCTGGCCACGTTCTCCAGCCTGCTCTTCCGTCTGATCGACGCAGCGGGTACGACCATCCACCGCTGCAAGCGGCCCGGCTGCGACTTCCAGGTGCGCCTGACCCACACGGACGCTGCGGAGAACCGGCGTTGGCAGGAGATCGCAGCCCACCACCCGCACCGCGGCTGAGCTGCGGCCCTCAACCCTCATTCGACAGGCCCGGCCAACCGCCTCCTACAGCCTCGGCCGGGCCCTACTCCCCAAGAGGAGTGCTCACAGCATGACGGAACTCAGCACTGAGCCGGTAGCCGTCGAGGCTGCCCCCACCCCTTCGGCCCCGCCGCCCGACCCCACGCCCGCCGCGGCCAAGGACGCGAAGGAGGTGGAGCACACGCCCGGCGGCTGGCCGGTGGTCCCGCTCGCTCTGACCGGGGCGAACAGCACCGTGGGCACAGTCGCCGCCGCCTCCCTGGCTGGCGGGCCGATCGCCGCCCTGCTTGCCGTAACCGGCGCCGTAGTCCTGGGCACGGTCGCCACCGTCCGCTCCCGCCAGCCGAACCCGCGCCGCGAGGCACGACGGGCCGCCGCGCGCGCCGCCGGCCGCAGCGCCGCCCGGAGCGCGGGCTTGCGCCAGAGTCGGACGGGAGCGGGTGGAGCGCGAAGCAGCGGCAGCCGTAGCGGCGGTGGCCGTTCGGGCAGCTCCCGTGCTGGTCGTGGCGTTGGGGGCCGGTCGGGCGGTGTGCCGGGCCAGCACCGCCGCGGCAGCACTGCGGCCGGTACGAAGAGCGGCGGCAAGGCTGGCCACGGCCTGACGAAGCGCGCCGCCAACGGTGCGGGGAAGTCCGCTGGTCGGCTGGGGCAGGTCAAGGCCCTGCGAGCCGCGCAGAAGAGTGGTGCCGGGTCCCGCGCGGACAAGCGGGCGCAGACTACGGCTGCCCGCCGCGCGGTGGCCGACGCCCGCAGGAACGCCAAGGCCGCAGCTGGCAGCCGCCGACTGGGCAAGGGAGGCACCGGTGTGGGCCGCCTCTTCGGCGGTGCCGTCCGTAAGGCCCGTGCCGCGCGGGATGCCGCGGTGACCAAGAACCGGGCCAGGCGGGATGCCAAGACCGGCAACACCATCGCCGCGCAGCGTGCCCAGGTGCGTAAGGCCCCGGCCCGCAAGGCCGCCCGGCAGGCTCTGCGCCGGTCCGCGGCCCGCTTCCACGGCCGCCGCCTGCTCGCCGCCCTGCTCGCCCTGCCTGTGGGCCTGCTCGGCCTCATCACCACCCCGCTCGGACGCAAGTTCGGCATTCCGTGGCTGATGAACCCCGGCCGCCGCCTGTACCGGCGCCTGGTCGGCGTGGCTGCCGACCAGCGCGCAGCACGCGACGAGACCACCCGCAAGAACCTGCGCGAGCAGGAAGCCGCCGCCGATGCGGAGGCCGCGAAGGACGGCACGGACGGCATCGCGGACGGCGTTCAGCGACCCGCGACCACGGTCCCCACCAGCACCACACCCGAGGTGAGCGAAGGAGAACACGTGTCCGGATTCCGGTTCGAAGAAGTCGCGGCCGAGATGGAGCAGGCCGCCACCCAGTACGACCCCGAGAACGCCATGGAGATCCTCGCCATGGTCGAGGGCCTCCCGGCCGCACTGACCAGCGTGGCCAACGTGATGAAGATCCTCGCCGAGCGCTCCGACTCGGAGTTCCCGCTGGAGAAGGAAGTCGCGGACGGCTTCAACGACATCTTCGGTGCCCTGATGAGCGCCGTCGCCGTCGCCGAGGACATGGGGCCGCTGTTCCGTCAGGCCCACGAGCAGGACATCGCCCGCCACGAGGACCCCCGCAACGGCCACGAGGCCGAGAAGGGCTGGAACGTCTGACATGAGCAGCGCCGCCACGAAGCAGCAGCCCAGTGGCCCGGTGCTGGACTGGAGCGCCGGTCACGGACCCGTGACCGGCGCCCTGTCCGCCACCACCGGAGCCTTCGCCGTCGCCACCACCGGCGCCGCCACCGCCATGCCCCCCGGATGGGCCCTCGCCGTCGGCGCGGCCGGCGCCCTCGGACACACCGTCGTCGGACTGCGCGTACGCAACGCCGGCCGCACCCTCGCCACCCGCGCCGCCTCCTGGCTCATCGGCGCAGGCTGGACCACATGGGCCATCACCCACGGCCCCCTGACCTGGGCCGCCCTCGGATCGCTGGCCACCATCGGCGTCGGTATCGGCGCCGCCGCCCGCTCTTCGGCGCTCTATGAGGAAGCGCGGGAAGAGGAGGCCATCGCCGCGGAGCAGCGGGCCATCGCGCGGGAGCTGTCCGCGGAGCGCCGAGCGATCGCCGCGGAATGGATCGACCGCATCCAGCGGGTCTGCAGCGTCACCATCCGCGTCGTGGGCGTCGAGATGTGGCAGACCGGCGCCGGATACTCCCTGGACGCCGAACTCCCGCCCGGCGGCGCCACCTGGAACAAAATCGCCGCCGAGTCGGCGCGGCTGTCCGCGGATGCGCGTCTGCCGCACGGCTGCACCGCCACCGCCTCCCCCGGCATCCACCAGGGCCGCGTCATCATCGACGTGACCACGGTCAACGTGCTGGAACAGGAGCGCACCTACCCGACCGACTACGGGCCGCTGTCCCTGCACACCGGCATCCCCTGGGGATACCGCACCAACGCCGAACAGATCCTCGCCTACCTGCGCGAGCAGTGCGCGCTGATCGTCGGCCCCACCGGTTCGGGCAAGACGAACATGGTCCACTCGATCCTGGCCGGGTTCGCCCGCGCCGAGGACATCCTGACCTGGGTGATCGACCTCAACGCCGGCAGCGCCGGGTTGCCCTGGGTCCTGCCCGCACTCAACGGGGAGATCACAGCCGAGGACGGCAAGCCCGTGCAGCCCGGCATCGACTGGCTGGCCGGCACGTTCGACGAAGCCATGACCATGCTGGACACCGCCGTACGCGTGGCCAAGCAGCGCAAGATGGGCTATCAGGACCTGCTCGCCCGCCACAACACCGACCTATTGCCCATCAGCGCCAAGATTCCGCAGATCATGCTGGTCATCGATGAGGGCGCGGAGATCCTGGCCAGCCCCGACCGGCAGATCCGCAAGCTCGGGGAGAAGATCCTGGAAGTGATCCGGATCGCCCGCGCCATGGGCATCCGCACCGTCCTCACCGCGCTCGGGGCCACCGGGAGCGTGCTGAGCAACCTGATGATCCGCCGGGAAGCCAAGGTCCGCGTCGCCCTGACCGGCGGTGAGACCGAGGGCATGGACCTGTCGAAGATGTTCCCCGGCAGCCGCGGACTGCGCGTCGACCAGGCCCCCCACAAGGGAGCCGGGTTTATGGGCACCCCCGAGTCCCCGGCCGCGCTGTTCAAGGCCTGGCGGATCCTCCCGAACCAGATCCGCGAGATCATCGCCGCCACCTCCGACCGGCACCCCACCCTGGACGACATCTCCGCCAAGGCCGCTGGGCCTGCCTACGCGGGCCGCTGGGATGCCGACCGCACCGCATGGATGCGCGACCAGGTCGCCTTCGACGACAGCACCGACGCCGAGCCGTACGGGCCGGCGTCGGCGCTGCGCCTGTCGGCGCTGCGCCAGGAGCAGCCCGCCGAGCAGGTCTCGCCGGAAGACGAGATGCTGCGCCGCTTCCGCGCGGAGATCGACGCACAGTTCGCCACCGCCCCGGACCCGCAGACGACCGAGGCCGAGACTCCGCCCGCTGCGCAGGGGCTGAACCTGTCGGCGCTGCGGGACGAGCGCGAGCAGGGCCCGGCCTGGCTGCCCGCCGCTCTGGACGCGATCAAGGCCACCGGGGCGGAGGGCATGAAGCCGTCCGCGGTCGCGGAACTGGTCGGCAAGGACCGCAAGACCGTCCGCGCCGCCCTCCAAGCCGCTGTCGAGCGAGGCCAGTTGGTCTACCGGGACAACGGCCCGCACTCGGTCTACGTCCACCCCGACCACGCCTGAAAGCCCTCACGCAGCGCTACTGAGTAGTGGGTAGTGGGGAACCGCCCCACTACCCAGTGAGGCCACTACTGGGGCGCGTAGCGCGTCTGAACAGGCATCCCCCACTGGGGACCCCACTACCCACTACCCACTACACCCCACTAGATCTGTAACCCAACGTGAACAAGCCGCGGGCGGCGTCCGGAGCGATGCTGCCCGCTCTGCGTTTGCCGGGAGGCCACCCGTGATCGTGACCCTCTCCGCCGTCGCACTCCTCGGGGTGCTGACCCTTGTCCTTCTGCGCGGCCGGTACGTCGGCCCGCTCAGCGCTCTCGTGCTGTTCCTGTTCGGCTTCTTCACCGCCGGCACCGGCGCCGCCGACGCCATCCGCGCCATATGCCTGGCGTTCGCCGCCGCCGCCCGCCACATCACCTGACCCCGGCAGGAGACCGCCATGCCCGACCACAATCAGCACGCAGCCTGGCAGCCGCGCATGACCGACACGGAAGCCACCGAAGAGGCCCGCCGGATCATCGCCGACGCCTACCGGCCCGTGCCGCAGATGCCCACCGCCTACCGCGACCCCACCCCGCTGCCCGCCTACGGCGCCACCCCGCCCGTCCCGCAGCCGGACAACCGCATCGTTCCGGCGTGGGCCGCCGGGACCGCGGTCGTCGGCATCGGGGTCGGCGCCGGATGCGTCGGGCTCGGGTGCGGGATCTGGCTCGCCTGCCAAGGATTCGCCGCCGTGACCCTGACCAGCGTCCTGTTCGTCACCCTCCCGATCGCGGCGGTGGCCGCGGTCGCCGCCGCCATCGGCTCCGCCGTCCGGTCCATCAAGGCCACGCACACCGAAACCCACCACCACTACGCGGGCCCGGTCCGGCAGGAGAACAACACGATCAGCGCGCCCGCCTACGGGCTGATCGCCCGCAACCGCAACGAACTCAACCGCTGACCCCGGAAGGAAACCGCATGTCGTTCGGAGAGACCCCCATCACCCTCGTCGGCAACCTGACCGATGACCCGGAGCTGAAGTTCACCGACTCCGGCGCCGCGCTGGCGAAGTTCACCATCGCCGTCACCCCGCGCACCTTCGACCGCACCGCCAACCAGTGGAAGGACGGCACCACCGCCTTCTACCGCTGCGCCGCCTGGCGCACCCTGGCCGAGCACATCGCCGACAGCCTGAAGAAGGGCTCTCGCGTGGTGGCCAGCGGGCGGATGCGGCAGCACGACTGGACCACCGAGCAGGGCGAGAAGCGCTCCATGCTCGCCGTCGAGATCGACGACATTGGCGCTTCCATCCGGTTCACCACGGTGACCATCAACGCCAAGCGCGCCACGTCGAGCGGCCCGGTCGGCGACGACCCGTGGGCCGCGGCCAACAGCGCCGCCGCGGCGGGATCGGACGCCGAACCCCCGTTCTAGCTACGCCAAGGGCGGCCCCAACCTCTCGCCAAAGATTCCGGGGCCGCCCTTGCCAGCCAGCACCCATCAAGGAACTGGAGACATCCAGCATGACCCAACCCGCACGCATCCGGCGACTGTCGGCCGTGCCGCAGCCCTTAGACGTAAACGAGCCCCCGACCGTCGCCCTGGAGAACCTGCACCTGCTCGCCGCCGCCCTGCTCTCCGCGGAGCGCGGCTGGCCCGTCATCCCCCTGCATCCCGGCACTAAACGGCCCGCCGGGCACCCCGAACGGGCCTGCCCTGGTACCGGGCGCTGCGCTGGCGGGCACCGCACCCCGGAGCAGCGGGCCACCACCGACCCGGAACTGATCCAGGCGGCGTGGGCGAACCGGCCCTACAACGTCGGTATCGCCACCGGCCCGGCCGGACTGCTCGTCGTCGATCTGGACGTGCCCAAGCCGGAAGAGCAAGAAGGAGCGCCTGACGGCGCCACTTCTTTCAAGGCGCTCTGCGAGCGCGCCGGACAGCCCTACCCGCTCACCTACCAGGTGCGGACCCCCAGCGGGGGACGGCACCTGTACTTCACCGCCCCGCCTGGAGCGCGGCTGAAGTGCAGCGTGAAGCGGCTGGCTCCGCATATCGACACCCGGGCGTGGGGCGGGTACGTCGTCGCCCCCGGCAGCACCACCGAAGAGGGTGCCTATGAGGTAGCCGAGGTGGCCACCGTCGCCGCGCTGCCCGACTGGCTCGCCGCCCTGCTCACCGAGCCGACCAAACCGGAGGCCGCGCCTGCACCCACACGGGTGTGGGACGGCACCAAAGCCGCGCGGACTGCGCTGGAGCGGGAGTGCGCCGTCATCCGCGCCGCCTCCGAGGGTGGGCGCAACACCACGCTCTATCGGAGCACGTGCAAGGTGGCCCGGTTCGTCGCCTGGGGTCACATCGCCCGCACCACGGTGGAAGAGGCAATCCAGGCGGCGGGGGAGTCGGTCGGACTGCCGGCGGCCGAGTGCCGCGCGACGATCCGCAGCGCCATGGAATGGCTGATCGCCAACGCCACACCGCGGGAGGCCGTATGACCGGCCCCCGATCCCCCCACCTGGATTGCCCTGCCCTCGCCGTCGACGGGCCGCATCACGCCTCGCTTGCTCGCGATGCGTGGTGCGGAGGCGGCCGAAAGAAGGTCGCCCGAAGGGCGTCCTTTCAGCTCTTCCCCACGATTCACCACACCTCGTGCCCGTCCCGAAACCTGGAAGGGAGGAACGCCGCATGACCGACACCACTGCACCTGCCCCGTCCATCGACGGCGCTGGCCTGCTCGATGAGGTGGAAGCGTTCCACCGCCGCTTCAACGTCTTCCCCACCGAGGCCGCCTACGTCGCCGTCACCCTGTGGGACGCGCACGCGCACCTGATCGATGCATTCGACGGCACCGCCCGCCTCGCCTTCCTCTCCCCGGAACCGGGCTCGGGCAAGTCCCGGGCCTTGGAGATCGTGGAGACCCTCACCCCGCGAGCGGCCACCACCGTCAACGCCTCCGCCAACGCGCTCTTCCGGCTCGTGGAAGCCGAAGAAGGCAAGCCGACACTCCTCTTCGACGAGATCGACACCGTGTTCGGCCCCAAGGCTGGCGGCAACGAAGAGGTCCGCGGGTTCCTGAACTCCGGCTACCGGCGCGGCGCCAAGTCCCTGCGCTGCGTCGGGGACGGCTCGAACCAGACGTCCGCGTGGTTCGCCTCGTTCTGCGCCGTCGCCATGGCCGGGCTCGGTTCCCTGCCGGACACGATCCTGACCCGCTCCGTCATCATCCGCATGCGCAAGCGCGCCCCCAACGAGAAGGTCGAACCCTACCGGCGGCGCGTCCACGAAAAGCAAGGCAACGCCCTGCGTGACCGGCTCGCCGAGTGGGCCGCCACCGTGCACGACCAGGTCGCCGAAGCGTGGCCCGAGATGCCCGAGGGAGTCTCCGACCGGCCCGCCGACGTATGGGAACCACTCCTCGCGGTCGCCGACGCGGCCGGCGGCCACTGGCCCGAGCGCGCCCGCGCCGCCTGCGTGGAACTCATCAAGGCAGCCGGAGAGGAAAGCAACGAAGCCTCCCTCGGCGTTCGCCTGCTGACTGACCTGCGCGACAAGGTGTTCTGCGGCGCTGACCGCATGCCCACCGCCGCCATCCTGAAAGCCCTCCACGAACTCGATGACGCCCCCTGGGCCGACATGAACGACGACGGCAAACCGCTCACCGCCCGCGGCCTGTCCAAGCTGCTGAGCCAGTACGTCCGCCCCGACAACGCCCCCATCAAGCCCCGCAGCGTCCGAGTCGGCAGCGGCACCCCGAAGGGCTACTACGCGGAGGACCTGGAGGACGCCTGGGCCCGCTACTGCCCCCCGCCCCTCGAAAAGTCCGCAACATCCGCAACATCCGCAACATCGCAGGTCAACGAGGGTGAATCCGTGGCGGAACCCCCCGACGGAAGCCGCAACACGTCCGCGGAAGCCGACACACGCCCGCTGCGCATCGTCGGCTGACGACCCACCGCCCCACGGTGCCGCCGCGCCACTGCGCGGCGGCACCTATCCGCAACACAACCGGCATCCGCAACAAATCCAAGCCGCTGACCTGCAATGTTGCGGCGTGGCGGATGTTGCGGATTTTCCAGAAGGGCCCGCCGCCCTCACCGTCGCGAGAAGAAGGAGATCCGCCGCATGGACACGGCCCAACTCGCCGACTCCATCGACCACACCCTTGTCCTCCTGACCGTCGAAGAGGCCGCCCGCCGACTCCGTATCGGCCGGACCACGTGCTACGCGCTCATCCGCTCCGGAGAGCTGGAGTCCATCGACATCGGCCGTCTTCGCCGCGTCCCCGCCGACGCGCCAGCCGCGTACCTCGCCAGCCGACGCGCGGCCCGGCGAGCCGCTTGAAGACGCCCGAGGCGGCGGGCAGTCCTCCAGGACTGCCCGCCGCCTCGGTTTCCGCCCCGACAGGGAGAAAGCAGGAGCCTGCCTGTGGCAGAAGAGAACAAGCGCACCCGCCGCGCCAACGGCGAATCCGCCATCTACTTCGGAAAGGACGGCCGTTGGCACGCCCGAGTGCCGATGGGCTACAAGGACGACGGCACGCCGTACCGCCGCCACCTGACGCGCCCGACCCGCAAAGAGCTGGTTGACGAGGTTCGGAAGCTGGAGAAGCAGCGCGACGAGGGTTCGGCGCGGCAGCCCGGCAAGCCGTGGACCGTCGCAAAGTGGCTTGAGCACTGGGTGGAGAACATCGCTCGGCCTGTCATCAGCGAGAACACGTACGCCGGCTATGAGGTGGCCGTACGGGTGCACCTGGTTCCCGGCATTGGCAAGCACCGGCTTGACCGCCTGGAGCCGGAGCATCTGGAGAGCCTGTACCGCCGGATGCAGAACTCCGGCAGCAAGCCGGGCACGGCGCACCAGGCCCACCGGACGGCTCGCACCGCCCTGGGCGAGGCGGTGCGGCGCGGCTACGTAGCCAAGAACGCTGCCGCGCTGGCGAAGCCGCCGCGCATGGAGGAGGAAGAAACCGAGGTTGAGCCCTACTCGGTGGACGAGGTGCAAAGCCTGCTGCTCGAAGTCAACAAGCGAAGGAACAGCGCCCGCTGGATGCTCGCCTTGGCGCTCGGACTGCGGCAGGGCGAGACGCTCGGGCTGCGATGGTCTGACGTCGACCTGGACAACGAGTACCTGAAGCTTCGCCGGAACCGGCTGCGGCCGAAGTACGAGCATGGCTGCGACGAGGCGGCCCCCTGCGGCCGGAAGGCCGGGTATTGCCCGGACCGGGTGCAGGTACGGCGCGAGACCAAGAACACCAAGTCCCGCGCCGGGCGCCGCGCGGTGCCCCTCCCTGGTCCCCTGGTCGTGATGCTCCGCGCTCACGAGGAAGCGCAGGAGCGAGAGCGCGAGACTGCCGGGAACCTGTGGGTGGAGTCGGAGTACGTGTTCACCAAGCGGCTGGGGGGTCCGCTCAGCCCGAACACGGACTATCACGACTGGAAGAAACTGCTGGAGGACGCCGGGGTCCGTGACGGTCGACTGCACGACGCCCGCCACACGGCCGGCACGGTCCTGATGCTGCTCGGGGTCCCGGACCGGGTCATCGACCAGATCATGGGATGGGAGCCGGGAGGCGCTGCCAGGATGCGGGCGCGGTACCTGCATGTGACCGACCCCATGCTGAAGGAGGCGGCCCGGAAGATCGAGCGAGCCATCTGGGGAGCGCCGGAAACACCGCCTGTGGACAAAAACCGGGACAACGGCGGCTGAGTGGACAACGAAGCGGCCCCGCTGTGATCAGCGGGGCCGCTTCGTTTCGCCTGTTCAGGCGGCTGCGGAGGATACGAGATTCGAACTCGTGAGGGGTTGCCCCCAACACGCTTTCCAAGCGTGCGCCCTAGGCCTCTAGGCGAATCCTCCGCCGGAAACATTACATGACCGAGAGGAGTGCTCGCGAACTCGTTCCTCGCCCCGGGGATCGGGTACTCTTTCCGGAGCCCCTCACGCGGCGCTATCTGACTGAACTCCCCCAGGGCCGGAAGGCAGCAAGGGTAGGTCGGCTCTGGCGGGTGCGTGGGGGGCGCTTGCGTTCCCGGTGGGGGGCGTCCCGGGCGGGTGGGGCCGAGCCGTCAGAGGGCGACGCTTGTCCACGGCCGGTTGTCAGTGGGCGCCTATAACCTCGTATGCGTGTCGTCTCTCGCGCTGTACCGCCGCTACCGCCCGGAGTCCTTCGCCGAGGTCATCGGGCAGGAGCATGTCACCGACCCGCTGCAGCAGGCGCTGCGGAACAACCGGGTCAATCACGCGTACCTGTTCAGCGGTCCGCGCGGATGCGGCAAGACGACCAGCGCGCGCATCCTCGCCCGCTGTCTGAACTGCGAGAAGGGGCCGACGCCCACGCCCTGCGGCGAGTGCGAGTCCTGCCGCGACCTGGCCAGGAACGGACCCGGGTCCATCGACGTCATCGAGATCGACGCCGCGTCGCACGGCGGTGTGGACGACGCCCGTGACCTGCGGGAGAAGGCCTTCTTCGGGCCCGCGCGCAGCCGCTACAAGATCTACATCATCGACGAGGCCCACATGGTCACGTCGGCCGGGTTCAACGCGCTGCTGAAGGTGGTCGAGGAGCCGCCGGAGCACCTGAAGTTCATCTTCGCCACCACCGAACCCGAGAAGGTCATCGGGACCATCCGCTCCCGGACCCACCACTACCCCTTCCGGCTGGTCCCGCCGGGGACCCTGCGGGAGTACCTCGGTGAGGTGTGCCACAAGGAGAACATTCCCGTCGAGGACGGAGTGCTTCCCCTGGTCGTGCGGGCCGGCGCCGGCTCCGTGCGTGACTCCATGTCCGTCATGGACCAGCTGCTCGCCGGTGCGGGGGAAGAAGGTGTGACCTATGCCATGGCCACCTCGCTCCTCGGGTACACCGACGGCTCGCTGCTCGACTCCGTCGTCGAGTCCTTCGCCTCCGGGGACGGCTCCGCCGCCTTCGAGGTCGTCGACCGTGTGATCGAGGGTGGCAACGACCCCCGTCGGTTCGTCGCCGACCTGCTGGAGCGGCTGCGGGACCTGGTGATCCTGGCCGCCGTGCCCGATGCCGCCGAGAAGGGGCTCATCGACGCCCCGGTCGACGTCGTCGAGCGGATGCAGGCCCAGGCCCGCTCCTTCGGCGCCGCCGAACTGAGCCGCGCCGCCGACCTCGTCAACGAGGGTCTGACCGAGATGCGAGGCGCCACCTCGCCCCGCCTCCAGCTCGAGCTGATCTGCGCCCGCGTGCTGCTGCCCGCCGCCTACGGTGACGAGCGGTCCGTGATGGCCCGTCTCGACCGGCTCGAGCGGGGTGTGAGCCTCTCCACGGGTGCGGGGGCGCCCGCCATGGGGTACGTGCCCGGTCCCGATACCCACGCCGGCGCCGGCGGGGCCGACGCGCCGGTGCCGCCCGGTGGTGGCGCGGCGGCGGCTCGGGCCGCGGTGCGGGCTTCCGGGGCCGGGGCGGGTGGTCCCGGGGCCGGCGGTGCCGCGGACGGCGGTGTCAGTGGTGCCGGTGCGTCGCCGGCCGGTGCGCCCGCCACGGGTGCGTCGTCCGAGGGTGCGGGATCCGGTCGTGGGTTCGGGCACGCGGGCGCCGAAGGGCCCTCCGCGCCTGCGCCGGCACCTGTCTCCCGGCCCGCCTCCGATCCCGCTCCCACCGCCGCTGCCGCTCCCGCGTCCGCTGCCGCTCCCGCCTCCGGTGACCGCCCTCAGGGGTCGCCCCCGCCGGCTGCCCCGTCCGCCTCCGCGCCCGGCGCCTGGCCCACGGCCGCACCCGCGGGCGGTGCGCGGCGTCCCGGGGGCTGGCCGACGGCTGCCGCGCCCGGCGCGGGACGGTCGGCGAGCGGTCCGCCTGCCCCCGCTCCCGCCGCGCCCGCGCCCTTCGCCCGGGGCCCTCAGGCCCCCGGCCCCGGTCCCCAGGCGTCCGGTCCGGTCCCCGGCGGGCTCGACCCGCGGCAGCTGTGGCCGAACATCCTGGAAGCGGTCAAGAACCGCCGCAAGGTCACCTGGATCATGCTGGACCAGTACGCCCACGTCGCAGGCTTCGACGGGACGACCCTGCAACTCGGCTTCGCCGGCGCCGGGCCACGCGACAGCTTCGTCAGCAACGGCAGCGAGGACGTGCTGCGGCAGGCGCTGGCCGAGCAGTTCCACGTGCAGTGGAACATCGAGGCGATCGTCGACCCGACGGGTGGCGGGGGCTCCGCCCCGTCGGCCGCCGGCGGGTACGGCGGAGGCGGCGGACACACCGCCGGCGGCTACGGAGGCAGTGCCCCGGCCGCGGCCCGGCCCGCGACGGCCCCCCGGTCCGCCGCTCCGGGCGGCACCGGTTCCTCCGCACCGGGCGCGCGCCCGGCCCAGCCGTCGGCGGGCGCGGCGGCGGGTCCGGCCGCGGGCCCACCCGCCGCGGCTCCCTCCTCGCGGCCCAGCGCCCCCGAGCCGCCCCCCGTCGCTCCCGAGGACGACATCCCCGAGGACGACGACCCCGACCTCGACGAGTCCGCCCTGTCCGGTCACGAGCTGATCGTGCGGGAGCTGGGCGCCACGGTGGTCGAGGAGTACACGACCGAGTAGCGGGCCGGGCATCGGGCCGCCCGGGATGCCCGGGGTGCCCCGCAGGGGACGTCGCCCGCCGGAAGGCGCCGCCCGCCCGTCGGAGGAACGTACGAACGCCCCTGCGTCCCGCCCTCGGCAACCCGCACAAACCGCGCCCGCCTCCTGCCGTTAGGCTGACCCCGTGAAGGTCCTCGTCATCGGTAGCGGCGCCCGCGAGCACGCCCTGTGCCGTTCCCTGTCCCTCGACCCCGACGTCACCGCGCTGCACTGCGCGCCCGGCAACGCCGGCATCGCCGAGGTCGCCGAGCTGCACCCGGTCGACGCCCTCGACGGCGCGGCCGTCTCCGCGCTGGCCACGGAGCTCGGTGCCGACCTCGTGGTCGTCGGCCCGGAGGCGCCGCTGGTCGCCGGGGTCGCCGACACCGTGCGCGAGGCGGGCATCCCGGTCTTCGGCCCCTCCCGGGCGGCCGCGCAGCTCGAGGGCTCCAAGGCCTTCGCCAAGGACGTGATGGCCGCGGCCGGCGTACCCACGGCACGCTCCTACGTCTGCACGACGCCGGTGGAGGTCGCCGAAGCCCTCGACGCCTTCGGCGCGCCGTACGTCGTCAAGGACGACGGTCTCGCCGCCGGCAAGGGTGTCGTCGTCACCGGCGACGTCGAGGTGGCCCGGTCGCACGCCGCGGCCTGCGACCGTGTGGTGATCGAGGAGTACCTCGACGGTCCTGAGGTCTCCCTCTTCGCCGTCACCGACGGCGAGACGGTGGTCCCGCTCCAGCCCGCCCAGGACTTCAAGCGCGCCCTGGACGGTGACCAGGGCCCGAACACCGGCGGCATGGGCGCGTACTCCCCGCTGCCCTGGGCCGATCCCGGGCTCGTGGACGACGTGCTGCGGACGGTGCTGCAGCCCACCGTCGACGAGATGCGCCGCCGGGGCACCCCGTTCTCCGGTCTCCTCTACGCCGGCCTGGCGATCACCAGTCGCGGTGTCCGGGTGATCGAGTTCAACGCCCGTTTCGGCGACCCGGAGACCCAGGTGGTCCTGGCCCGCCTCCAGACCCCGCTCGGCGGCGTGCTGATGGCCGCGGCCACCGGCGACCTCGCCCATCTGGAGCCCCTGCGCTGGAGCGACGACGCGGCCGTCACCGTGGTCGTCGCCTCGCACAACTACCCCGGCACCCCGCGCACCGGCGACCCGATCACCGGCCTCGACGAGGTCGCGGCCCAGGACGCCCCGCACGCGTACGTGCTGCACGCCGGCACCAAGCGGGACGGCGACACCGTGGTGAGCGCGGGCGGCCGTGTGCTGTCCGTGACGGCGAGCGGCAAGGACCTGACCGAGGCCCGCGAGCGGGCGTACACGGCCGTGGGCCGGATCCGCCTCGACGGCTCCCAGCACCGTACGGACATCGCGGCGAAGGCGGCGGCCGGCGCATAGCCCACCGCCACCCACCACGGCATCACCAGGCGCTCGCCGACCCGCAGCATCAGGCGCCTCTCGACACTCGGCCCCGGACGCGATCCGGGGCCCGAGTGTCGCTGTCTGTCGTCCACCTCTGACCAAAGCCATTCCATCGAGTGAGCGATGGCCCATACGGCTGACGCAGGCCGGGGCCCCAACTAGGGTGCGGCGCAAGCGTTCCGGCACTTGGCCCACCGGCATTGCGATGTCAGTGGCGGGTGCCACAGTGGGGGAGTGAGCAACACAGGGCAGTCAGGACAGTCGTGAGGGGGTGAGGTCCGGTCGTGACCGGTATGGGTGTGGAGGTCGGTGTGCAGTCCGCGCGCTCCCGGGCCCTCGCCGTGCTGCATGTACGCAGCCGGGCGCTGGCCGTCGCCCTGCTGCCCGCCGCCCTGGCCGTGATCCTGCTCGCCGGAGGCGCCACCGGTCATCTCGTCGGCCATGGCTGGGACCTCGCGCGCTGGGTGGTGGGTGCCCTCGCGGTGGTCGTCGTGCTCGCCGCCACCGGCATCGGCCTCGTCGTCGCCCGTGCCCGCCCCGCGATGAGCCCGACGGTCCCGATCCCCGAGGAGTCCGCCCCGGACCTGTACCGCCTGGTGCGCGACCTCGCCGACCGCCTCGACGTGCCCGCTCCGTCCGCCATAGCGGTCACCCCGGACTGCGACAGCTGGCTGGAGGACCGCACCCATCCGGCCCACGGTCCTCCCCCCACGGCCCACGGCCACCACGCCGACGCCGGCCGTGGCCACGACACCCGTGACGAGCCGTACGGACTGCGCGGCCTGGCCGCGGCCCGCCCCCGCCGTACGGCGGCGGCCCCCGTGCTCGTCATAGGCTCGCCGTTCCTGTGGTGGATGCGGGTCGGGGAGCTGCGGGCCGTCCTCGCCCCCGTGGTCGCCGGTACGGGACCTTCGGCGCACCCGGACATAGCCGCGGCCCGCCGTTTCGTGCGGGGGCTGGACGCGGCGGTGGCCGTCACCTCGGCGCCCGGACGCCGTTTCCCGGCCGGCGCGGTGTGTGCGGGCGTCGGCTGGGTGGCCCGGCTGCTGTTGCGCGGCTGCCGGGAGTACGCGGCCGAGATGGAGCGCGGAGTGGCGGCCGCGGCCGCCGAGCGTGCACAGGCTGTGGACTACGGCCTGAGAATCGTCGCCCAGGAACAGGTGGGCCTGGCGTACGCCGGCTGGGACCGGCTGCTCACCCGGGTCGCGCTCCCCGCCTGGCGCATGGGCCGCTGGCCCTCCCGGCTGGACGCGGGCGTCGTGGCCGCCCTCACCGAGCTGTCCCGCCGTGACCGCCTGGCCGAGGGCTTCGCCTCCCGGCTCGGCGAGCGCCCGGCCTGCGATCTCCTCGAGGAGCCCGGCGTGGTCGACGAGGCCACCTCACTGCTGGCGGCGCGGCTGTTCCACGGCGGCCCCGCGGAGCACGGCCCGGACTGGTCCCCGGTGGACTGGCACGAGTACCCGGAAGAGGTCGTCGACCGCAAGTGGCGCACCGACGCGGCCCGCCTCCACCGGGTCCTGGACACGCTCGGCGTTCGCCGCTCCCCGAACCGCCCGGCGTCCGATCCCCACGGCCCGACCCTGGCCCGCGTGCTGGACCACCTGTCCGCGCGACCGCACACCCCCACCACCGCCGCCTCTCATGCCACGACCTCGCCCGCTCCGCCGGCACCCCCGGCCCGGGACCAAGCCGCTCCCACGGCCGACGACGCCGCGACCACGCCACCGGACACCGTGCGCACGCCACCGGACACCGAGCGCACCGCGAACACCGACGGCACGAGGGACACCCGGCCCACCGAAGACGCCGAGCACGCGCCCGACACCAGCCCCGCCATCCCCGACATCGGCCCCACCCCCGACATCGGCCCAGCCGAGGACGGTGATGTGGGGAACGAGCGGAGTGCGGCGCTCGCGGCCGGGCTGAGCGCCGAGCTGGCCCGCGAGGAGGCCACTGCGCCCGCGTCAGCCGGGACGGCGCCGCCGGGAGCCGGATCCGGTGCCGTCGGCCATGTCCCCGGAGCGCTCCCCCTCTGGGACGAGGGCTCGCTCCCGCTGTTCCCCCTGCAGCCGCCGCGCACCGGCCGGGATCTCCTCGCCGACCACGTCACCGCGATGGTCTGCTGCGCGGCGATGGACACCGCCGGCGCGACCCCGGGCCTCGACTGGCTCGACGGTCCCTCCCTCCTCATCAACGGGGAGAGAGCCGTCGACCTCGGCACCAAGGTCCGCGCGCTGGTCGAAGAGGGCGATCCGGTCCCGTTGCGCGCCTGGCTGGTCGATTCGGGCATACGTCCGGAAAAGCCCGTACGACTCGTCTGACCTGCGCCGATGCCCGGTCCTCGAGCGCGCTAACGGACCCCCGCCTTCCACTTTCGGTCAATTCGCAACGAGTAGTGACAGCATGCGTGCGTAATGTGATGTGCTGGGATCGTTCACGCACCTGGCAAACGCACACGACATACGACAGACCCGCACTGCCGCACCACATGTCACGGGGGCACGAGGGAGGGGACGGCCATGGGATCGGAGCGGATCCGACGCTGGGAGTCGGGAGCACTCGCACACGCCGTGACGGACCCCTTCGGCCAGGGTCCCGTCCCCTGGCTGCGCGGCAGCGAGACGTACTTCGACGACACGGGCCAGGTCGTCCCGTGGTACGTCGACCCGCAGTCGGGAACCGGCGCGGCACCCGGCACCACCGGCGTGCCGGGAGCGGCCGCCGGGGGCACGACCGCCACCGCCCCCCGGGTGCCCGCCCCCCGCTCCTCCGCCGGCGGCCCCCGCTCCGCCGACGACGTGCGCCGGCAGATCAAAGGTTTCGTCTCCAACGGCCCGGTCACGCCCGGCGAGGCCATCGACTTCCACATCACCGTCGATCCGCCGCAGCAGTTCAGCGTCGACATCTACCGCATCGGCCACTACAACGGCGACGGCGCCGCGAAGATCACCACGAGCCCGCGTCTGTCCGGCATCGTCCAGCCCCCACCGCTCACCGCGGACCGCACGGTCTCCTGCCACCACTGGTGGCTGTCCTGGCGGTTGCAGGTCCCGTCGTACTGGAGCATCGGTGCCTACGTCGCCGTGCTGACCACCGCCGACGGCTACCGCTCCCACGTCCCCTTCACGGTGCGCGACAACCACCCGGCGGACCTGCTCCTTCTCCTGCCCGACGTCACCTGGCAGGCCTACAACCTCTACCCGGAGGACGGGCGCACCGGCGCCAGCCTCTACCACGCCTGGGACGAGGAGGGCCGTCTGCTCGGCGAGGCGGACGCGGCGACCACGGTCTCCTTCGACCGGCCGTACGCGGGCGCGGGCCTGCCGCTGCACGTCGGCCATGCCTACGACTTCATCCGCTGGGCCGAGCGCTACGGCTACGACGTCGCCTACGCCGACGCCCGTGACCTGCACGCCGGCCGCATCGACCCCACCCGCTACCGCGGCCTGGTCTTCCCCGGCCACGACGAGTACTGGTCGATCCCGATGCGCCGCACCGTGGAACTCGCCCGCGAGCACGGCACGTCCCTGGTCTTCCTCTCCGCCAACAGCATGTACTGGCAGGTGGAGCTGGGCCCTTCCCCCTCCGGTGTCGCCGACCGCCTGCTGACCTGCCGCAAACGCAGGGGTCCGGGCCGGCCGGTGCTGTGGCGGGAGATCGACCGCCCGGAGCAGCAACTGGTCGGCATCCAGTACGCCGGGCGCGTCCCCGAGCCCCATCCGCTGATCGTCCGCAACGCCGGCCACTGGTTGTGGGATGCCACCGGCGCGAAGGAGGGCGACGAGATCGAGGGTCTGGTCGCGGGCGAGGCCGACCGCTACTTCCCGCGTACCCCGCTCCCCGACCACGAGGACCGCATCCTGCTGGCGCACTCCCCGTACACCGACACCGAGGGCGTCCTGCGTCACCAGGAGACGTCCCTGTACCGGGCCCCGTCCGGCGCCCTGGTCTTCGCCTCCGGGACGTTCGCGTGGTCCCCGGCGCTGGACCGCCCCGGTCATGTCGACGCCCGCATCCAGCGGGCCACGGCCAACCTTCTCGACCGCATCTGCAAACGGGACTGACCCTCCGGCGGGCCCTCGCGCCACCCGCTGTCCGAGGACCGTGTCCGATACGGGAGAATCGGACCATTGGACAGAACCACGGGGAGGAACCGTGTCCGGATTCGTAGAAAAGCCCGAGCCGATCCAGGTTCCGGGCCTGGTGCACCTGCACACCGGAAAGGTGCGCGAGCTGTACCAGAACGAGGCGGGCGACCTCGTGATGGTCGCCAGCGACCGCATGTCCGCCTACGACTGGGTGCTGCCCACCGAGATCCCCGACAAGGGCCGCATCCTCACACAGCTGTCCCTGTGGTGGTTCGACCGCCTCGCCGATCTGGTTCCCCACCACGTCATCAGCACCGACGTTCCCGTAGGTGCGCCCGCCGACTGGGCCGGTCGCACCCTGGTGTGCAAGTCGCTGAGGATGGTCCCGGTGGAGTGCGTGGCCCGCGGCTACCTCACCGGGTCCGGCCTGGCGGAGTACAACGACTCCCGCACGGTGTGCGGCCTCGCCCTGCCCGAGGGTCTCGTCGACGGCTCCGAACTGCCCGCCCCGATCTTCACCCCGGCCACCAAGGCCGAGGTCGGCGAGCACGACGAGAACGTCTCCTACGAGGAGGTGGCGCGCCAGGTCGGTGCGGAGACCGCCGCGCAACTGCGCCAGGCGACCCTCGCCGTCTACGGCCGGGCCCGCGACATCGCCCGCGAGCGCGGGATCATCCTGGCCGACACCAAGTTCGAGTTCGGCTTCGACGGGGACACCCTGGTCATCGCCGACGAGGTGCTCACCCCGGACTCCTCCCGCTTCTGGCCGGCCGACCAGTGGCAGCCGGGCCGCGCGCAGCCGTCGTACGACAAGCAGTTCGTGCGGGACTGGCTGACGTCCGCCGAGTCCGGCTGGGACCGCGGGAGCGAGCAGCCCCCGCCGCCGCTGCCCGAGCGGGTGGTGGAGGCGACGCGGGCGAAGTACGTGGAGGCGTACGAGCGCCTGACGGGCACCACCTGGTCCTGAAGGGCCGCAGCACGCGAGAGGGCCCCCGGCGGAACCGGGGGCCCTTCACTGGAGCGGACGACGAGGCTCGAACTCGCGACCTCAACCTTGGCAAGGTTGCGCTCTACCAACTGAGCTACGTCCGCACTGCGCCGTGGCGCGACGCCAACTATACCCAACCTCGCTCGCGTGCGAGACGTACTGCCGCGTGCCGGTTCTCCGCGCCGATTTTCGAGACGGCCGACGACAGGTAGTTGCGCACGGTGCCCTGCGACAGCGCGGCCCGCTCGGCGATGTCCGCGACGGGCGCCCCGTCGGCGGCCAGTTCCAGCACCTCGGCCTCCCGCGCGGTCAGCGGGGAGTCTCCCGAGGCGATGGCGTCGGCGGCCAACTCGGGGTCGACGTAACGGTTCCCGGCGTGCACCGTGCGGATGATCTCCGCGAGCCGCTGGGCGCTGACGGTCTTCGGGACGAAGCCGCGCACCCCCGCCGCAAGGGCCCGCTTCAGGTGTCCCGGCCGCCCGTGGCTGGTGACGATCAGCACCTGGCAGCCCGGCAGTTCGGTCCGCAGGAATGTGGCGACCTTCACACCGTCGGCGCCCGGCATCTGCAGGTCGAGCACGGCCACGTCCGGCTCGTGCGCCCGTGCCATCGCCAGCGCCTCCGGTCCGCTGGCGGCCTCGGCGACGATCACCAGGTCGTCCTCCAGGGCGAGCAGCGCGGCGAGCGCGCCACGGATGAGGTGTTCGTCGTCGGCGAGCAGCAGCCGTACCGGATCGGTCATGCCGTGACCTCTCTCACGCTCAGGGGCACTTCGACGGTCACCCGGAACGTGTCCTCGCCGTCATGGCCCGCCTCCAGGGTTCCGCCCACCGCCGACAGCCGCTCCCGCAGTCCGGCCAGCCCGGATCCGCCACCGGCCGCGGCTGCGGCGGCGCCGTCGTTCCGCACGGTCAGCACGACGCGCCGGTCGTCGGCGTCCAGCGCGATGTCGCATCGGGCGGCGTCCCCGTGCCGCAGCACGTTCGTCGTCGCCTCCCGTACGACCCATCCCAGCGCCGACTGCACCTCGCCGTCCAGCCCGCCGGCCTGCCCGCGCACCTCGCAGTGAATCCCGGCCGCGCTCAACACACCCTGAGCTCCGGTGAGTTCGGCTGTCAGGTCGGCTTCCCGGTAGCCCCGTACGACGGCGCGGACCTCCCGCTGCGACTCCTGCGCGATCCGCTGCACCTCGATCATCTGCTCCACCGCCTCGGGCCGTCCGCGCCGCGCCAGCTGCACGGCGAGTTCGCTCTTGAGCGCGATGACGGCCAGGTTCCGCCCCATCACGTCGTGCAGGTCCCGGCCGAACCGCAGCCGTTCCTCGGCGACGGCGAGTCGCGCCTCGGTCTCCCGGGCCCGCTCCGCCTCCCACAGCACGGACAGCGTCCACGCGCCGCAGCGGCAGGCGAGCAGCGAGAAGAGCGCGCCGAAGGCGGTCAGGACACCGATCACGGCGATCGGGCCCGGCGCGGGCTCGATGCAGCCGAACGCGGCCATGAGCACCAGGGCGAGCAGCGCGGACCGGCGCAGGAACACCCGGGTGGGCAGGACGAGGCCGTACAGCACGCCGGGCGGCAGCAGCACGGCGCCGATGGCGAGCCGTACGGCCACGGGGTCGGCGCCGTCGATCGCCGCGAGCACCAGGGTCAGCGCCAGCGCGCCGGCGAGCAGCACGGCGGCGGGCCGCAGGGCCGTGGGCGGCAGCTCGGCGCGGCCCAGGTAGTGGTCGAGCACGGGCCGGGTGCGCCGGTTGGCCTCCACGCACTGCAGGCAGGCGACGACCAGGAGCAGGCAGCCGACGGCCAGCGGCGCCGGCCGCCGCTCGAGCCCGCCCACCATCGGCAGCGCCAGCCAGCACAGGGAGAAGAACCAGGTCGTCAGGTACCAGGTCACCACGGTCTGGAACTCGACCCGCTCGGCCTTGCTGCGCTCGCCCCAGTGGCGCCGCTGCCATCCCCGAATCCGCTCCAACACCACGCTCTCCCCACCCGCCGGCCGTCCGCCGGTCCGTCTCTCAGCGCCGGGGTTCCCAGCGGAACCACCGCCGTACAGCAAACACCGCCGACACGGTCCAGGCCACCGCCGTCGCCACGGCGCCCAGCGCCTCGTACGCGCTCAGCTGTCCGGTCCAGCCGCCTTGGACCAGCCTGATCGCGGGGGAGAGCGGCAGGAGCTCGCAGACGGACGCCAGCCGGTCGGGCAGGATCTCCGTCGGGACCGCCATGCCCGAGCCCAGCATCGACACGAACACCAGCGGGAGCGCGGTGACCTGGGCGCTCTCCACGGTCCTGGTGAACGCGGCGGTGAGCGCGGCCAGCGCGGCGGACAGCACCAGGCCCGCCAGCACACCCAGGACCGTCAGATACGGCGCCTCGGGCGCCCCCGCCTCGAGCAGCACCACGCAGCCGACGGAGACCACCACGCACTGGGCGAGGCCGACGCAGACGGCGGGCAGCGCGGTGCCGGCGAGGATCTCGGCGTCGCCGAGTTCGCCTGTGCGCAGCCGCTTGAGGACGAGCTCCTCGCGGCGGGCCACGTAGGCGCTCACCAGCGAGGTGTACACGGCGAAGAGGAAGGCGAACCCGATCGCGGCCGTCACCATGACGGTGCCGATGTTCAGGCCCTGCGCCTTCAGGTCCATCCGGTCGACCGCCGGCCGCACGCTGAACGGCAGCACGAGCGGCACCAGCAGGGCCGTGACCAGTGCGCCCCGGTTGCGCCCGAGCAGGGTGAGCTCCGCCCGGGCCAGCGCCCGCAGCCGCCTGCCCGCGGGAGCGAGGACGGAGGTGGTCATGCGGCCACCTCCTGGTTCCGCGCGATCCCCAGGAACGCCTCCTCCAGGGAGGCCGAGCGCACATCGAGCCCGCCCAGTTCGACCCGCGCCCGCTCGGCCCACACCAGCAGCCCGGTGGCCGCCCGCTGCAACTCCCGCGTCCGCAGCCGTACGAGGTCGCCGTCCACCTCGTGCCCGCACACGCCCAGCTCACCGAGCGGCGGCAGGTCCCCGAGGAAGTAACCGTCGGGCAGCCGGAAGGAGATCCGCGAGGGCCGGGCGGCGGTCACCTCCTCAGGGGTGCCGGTGGCCGCGATGCGCCCCTCGTGCAGGATCGCCAGCCGGTCGGCGAGGCCCTCGGCCTCCTCCAGGTAGTGCGTGGTCAGCAGCACCGTCGTGCCCCCGTCGCGCAGGGTGCGGACCAACTCCCAGGTGCCGCGGCGTCCTTCGGCGTCCAGGCCGGTCGTGGGCTCGTCCAGGAACAGCACCTCGGGCCTGCCGAGCAGCGCGAGCGCCAGGTCCAGGCGCCGCCGCTCGCCCCCGGACAGCTGCTTGACCCGTACGCCGGTCCGCCCGGCCAGCCCGACCATCGCCAGCGCCTCCTCCTGCGGCCGCGCTCCGCTCACGCATCGCGCCCACAACCGCGCGGTCTCCGCGACGGTCAGCTCCGAGGGGAAGCCGCCCTCCTGGAGCATGACGCCGGTCCTCGGCCGTACGGACGTCCGCTCCCGGTACGGATCGTGCCCGAGGACCCGCACCCGTCCCCCGGCCGGCGGGGCGAGCCCCTCCAGCAGTTCGACCGTGGACGTCTTGCCCGCACCGTTCGTGCCCAGCAGCGCGAAGATCTCGCCGCGGCCCACGGAAAAGGTGATGCCGCGCACGGCCTCGAACCCGCCCCCGTACACGCGCCGCAGGTCGGTGACCTCTATCACGTGTTCGTGTTCGTTCCTGTCCATGACATCAGCGTCCCGGCGAACCGGGTCCGCCGGCAGTGCGCGGTGTCATCGCCCGGCATGACAAATGTCAGAAACGGTCCACGGGCGATCCGGTCGCGATGCGCATGCGATCCGCGGGCGATGCCTGAACGAAAAAGACCCCGGTCCCTGAGGACCGGGGTCTTACTCCCGAGCGGACGACGAGGCTCGAACTCGCGACCTCAACCTTGGCAAGGTTGCGCTCTACCAACTGAGCTACGTCCGCATTGCTTCCGACCGGCTCCCACCGATCGGTGCGAGCACCAGCCTACCTGATCCACAAGAGTGGTCGGGACCGGCGGTGCGGAGCGGGTGACAGGAATCGCACACTGCGCCTTCCCCCTGGAAGGGGGATGTTCTACTACTGAACTACACCCGCATGCACTCCGTGGGTCTCGGCCTTTCGGCCTCGCCCCTCGGCGCGCTCCAGACATTAGCTGATCAACAGGGGGGGTGCGCAAGTCGGCTGCGCCCAGGGCCCGCTGACGGGCCCTGGGATCCTCCTCGGAGCCGGCTCCACCCGTCGCCCCGCCGGCCCCGGGCCGGCCCTCGTCACTGGGCCGCGCTGAACGCCTCGTAGACCTTCTTGGGAATCCGGCCGCGCGCCGGCACGTCCATCTTGTTGGCCTGGGCCCAGGCCCGGACGGCCGCGGGGTCGGGGGCGACCTCCGTCTGCCGGTACGCCTTGCCCGACCGCGACCGCTTGCGGCCCGCCTCCACGTACGGCGCGAGCGCCTTACGCAGTTTCTTCGCATTGGCTTGGTTCAGGTCGATCTCGTAGAACTTGCCGTCGAGTCCGAAGGCGATCGTTTCCGCCGCTTCCGAGCCGTCGATGTCGTCAAAGAGAGTGACCACGACACGCTGCGCCACGAATACCGGTCCCTTCGTCCGACACCTCTGCGCCCACCTGCTCCGTCATGACCTTCGGGGCATGCGGGGATGTTCGGAGATGTCGGCTGTCCGCCTGTTATCGGAAAAGTATCGGCTGTTGCCAATTCATTTGTACAGTGCCGGGCATTGCGAAGTGAAGCCCCGACTAAATTTCTGCGCGTGTCCCGGTTCAATACCGCTGTCCAGTGCGGAACGCCGGACTTTCCGAGAACTTTTCACAACACTCGCGCCCACTGGCCTGCCGTGACGGCCGTCACGTGTGTTCCTCCAGGTCTACTCGCGTAGAAATTTTGTGCGGGTAGTCTGAAGGGACCTGCTCAGCACCACACACCGGGAGTGCCAGTGGCACGCGTCGTAGTCGACGTCATGCTCAAGCCGGAGATCCTCGACCCCCAGGGCCAGGCGGTGCAGCGCGCACTGCCGCGCCTGGGTTTCGAAGGCATCTCCGACGTACGTCAGGGAAAGCGATTCGAACTGGAAGTGGACGGGCCCGTCGACGAGGCCGCGCTCGCCCGCATTCACGATCTTGCCGAATCCTTCCTCGCCAACACCGTGATCGAGGACTTCACCGTCAAGGTCGAGTCCGATGACGTAGTCGCGGGGGCCGCGAAGTGACCGCTCGTATTGGCGTCGTCACTTTCCCGGGCAGTCTCGACGACCGGGACACCCAGCGCGCGATCCGCCTCGCGGGCGCCGAACCGGTCGCCCTGTGGCACAAGGACAAGGACCTCAAGCAGGTCGACGCCGTGGTGCTGCCCGGCGGTTTCTCCTACGGCGACTATCTGCGGGCCGGCGCCATCTCCCGCTTCTCGCCGGTGATGCGGACCGTCATCGAGCAGGCGAAGGCCGGGCTGCCGGTCCTCGGCATCTGCAACGGCTTCCAGGTCCTCACCGAGGCCCACCTCCTCCCGGGCGCCATGCTCGGCAACGACCACCTGCACTTCATCTGCCGCGACCAGAAGCTGCGGGTGGAGAACGCGTCCACCGCCTGGACCAGCGACTACACCGAGGGCCAGGAGATCTTCATCCCCCTGAAGAACATGGACGGCCGGTACGTCGCCGACGAGTACACCCTCGACAAGCTCGAGGCGGAGGGCCGCGTCGCCTTCCGTTACCTGGACGTCAATCCCAACGGCTCGCTCCGCGACATCGCCGGCATCACCAACGAGGCCGGCAACGTCGTAGGGCTCATGCCGCACCCCGAGCACGCCACCGAGCCGCTGATCGGCACCGGCCGCACCGACGGCCTGCCGTTCTTCAGCTCGATCCTCAAGAAGCTGGTCACCGCATGAGCAGGACGCCTCTGGACACGGTCGAGCACGCGGCCGCGACCCCCGACGTCGAGCTGCCCTGGGCCGAACTCGGCCTGAAGAAGGACGAGTACGAGCGGATCGTCGAGATCCTGGGCCGCCGCCCGACCGGCGCCGAACTCGCCATGTACTCCGTGATGTGGTCCGAGCACTGCTCGTACAAGTCCTCCAAGGTCCACCTCCGCCAGTTCGGCGAGAAGGCCCCCGAGAACGACGCGCTGCTCGTCGGCATCGGTGAGAACGCCGGTGTCGTCGACGTCGGCCAGGGCTACGCCGTCACCTTCAAGGTGGAGTCGCACAACCACCCGTCGTACGTGGAGCCCTACCAGGGCGCCGCGACCGGCGTCGGCGGCATCGTGCGCGACATCATCGCGATGGGCGCGCGTCCGGTGGCGGTGGTCGACCCCCTGCGCTTCGGCGCGGCGGACCACCCCGACACCAAGCGGGTGCTGCCCGGAGTGGTCGCGGGCATCGGCGGATACGGCAACTGCCTGGGCCTGCCCAACATCGGCGGCGAGGTCGTCTTCGACGCCTGCTACCAGGGCAACCCGCTGGTCAACGCCGGCTGTGTCGGCGTGATGCGGCACGAGGACATCCACCTCGCCAAGGCCTCCGGCGCGGGCAACAAGGTCATCCTGTACGGGGCGCGGACCGGCGGCGACGGCATCGGCGGCGCCTCGATCCTGGCCTCCGAGACCTTCGACGACGCCAAGCCGTCCAAGCGCCCCGCCGTCCAGGTCGGCGACCCCTTCCAGGAGAAGCTCCTCATCGAGTGCACCCTGGAGGCGTTCGCCGAGAAGCTGGTCGTCGGCATCCAGGACCTGGGCGCGGCCGGCCTGTCGTGCGCCACCTCCGAGCTGGCCTCCAACGGCTCCGGCGGCATGCGCGTCACCCTGGACGACGTCCCCCTGCGCGACTCCACGCTCTCGCCCGAGGAGATCCTCATGAGCGAGTCGCAGGAGCGCATGTGCGCGGTCGTCGAGCCGGAGAAGGTCGACCGGTTCCTGGAGATCTGCGCGAAGTGGGACGTCATCGCCACCGTCATCGGCGAGGTGACCGACGGCGACCGGCTGGAGATCTTCTGGCACGGCGGCAAGATCGTCGACGTCGACCCGCGCACGGTCGCCCACGAGGGCCCGGTCTACGAGCGCCCGTACGCCCGTCCGGAGTGGCAGGACGCCCTCCAGGCCGACGACGCGAACAAGCTGCCGCGGCCGGAGACCGCCGAGGAGCTGAAGGCGCAGATCCTGAAGCTGGTGGCGTCGCCGAACCAGGCGTCCAAGAAGTGGATCACCCAGCAGTACGACCACTTCGTGCAGGGCAACACCGTCCTGGCCATGCCCGAGGACTCCGGCATGATCCGGATCGACGAGGAGAGCGGCCTCGGTGTCGCCCTCGCCACCGACGGCAACGGCCGCTACGCCAAGCTCGACCCGTACACGGGCGCACAGCTGGCGCTCGCCGAGGCGTACCGCAACGTCGCCACGACCGGTGCGAAGCCGCTGGCCGTCTCCGACTGCCTGAACTTCGGTTCGCCCGAGGACCCGGCGGTGATGTGGCAGTTCGCCGAGGCCGTGCGCGGTCTGGCGGACGGCTGCCGCCAGCTGGGCACCCCGGTGACGGGCGGCAACGTCTCGCTGTACAACCAGACCGGTGAGGCCGCCATCCACCCGACCCCGGTGGTCGCCGTCCTCGGCGTGATCGACGACGTGGCCCGGCGCACCCCGGTCGCCTTCCAGGAGGAGGGCCAGCTCCTCTACCTCCTCGGCGACACGCGTGAGGAGTTCGGTGGCTCGGCCTGGTCCCAGGTGGTCCACGACCACCTGGGCGGTCTGCCCCCGAAGGTGGACCTGGAGCGGGAGCGGCTGCTGGCCGAGATCCTGATCTCCGCCTCCCGCGACGGCATGATCGACTCCGCGCACGACCTGTCCGACGGCGGTCTGATCCAGGCGGTCGTGGAGTCCGCCCTGCTGGGCGGCAAGGGCGCGCGACTGGTCGTCCCCGACGGCCTGGACGCGTTCACCTTCCTGCTCTCGGAGTCGGCCGGCCGCGCGATCGTCGCCGTGCCGCGCTCGGAGGAGGTCCGGTTCAACGACATGTGCGGCGCCCGCGGCCTGCCCGCCACCCGCGTCGGTGTCGTCGACGGGGACACGGTCGAGGTCCAGGGCGCGTTCGAGCTGACCCTGGCCGAGCTGCGCGAGGCCCACGAGGCCACGATCCCCGCGCTGCTCGCCTGAGCGACGCAACCAGCGGCCGTACGACGCCGAAGGCCCCTCGTCGATGACGGGGGGCTTTCCGTTCCGGCCGGAAGCCCCGGCGGTGACGTCGCGGCCGGAAGGGGGCCGGTGGATAAGACCGAAGTCTCGAAGCTCGCGACGGCCGCGGCCGCCGGCTCAGCGCCGCCGCGACGCCCTCACCGAGGAGGACCGCCGCCTCGGCGCCCACTGCCCGCCCACGCGGTCGCCGTCGGCGTCGCGGAACGTGCCCAGCAGGACCTTCGCCCCGGACGAAAAGACCTGAGGAACTGCGCCATGAGGGCATAGGCTCGCCGCCATGCCCCCGGCCAAGAAGCGCACCCGGACGTACGACCCCGCCCGGACCCGCGCGGCGGTCCTCGCCCAGCTCGACAACGTACGGCAGGCCGTGCGCACCCTGACGCCCGAGCAGCTCGCCCTTCCCACGCGGCTGCCGGGCTGGACGGTGCGGGAGCTGGTCGCACACATCGGCATGGCCGTCACGGCCGTGGGCCGGTCCCTGGACCTGCCCGAGCCGGCGCGGCCCGACGCCACGCTTCTGGACTGGCCGTTCGCGACCTCCGCCATCTCCTCGGCCATCGACGACTTCACGCGACGGCTCGCCCGGGACCACCCCGACCTCGGCACCTACCTCGCGGATGTGGAGCGGAGCCTGACCGGGCAGCTCGACGCGCACCCCGGCACCCGGCTGCTGGCCACCAACGCGGGCGCCCTGCCGCTCGCCGACTACCTCGTCACCCGCACCGTGGAACTCGTCGTCCACACCGACGACCTCAATGCCGCCGTGCCCGGCCTGGACGTCCCGTACGACCGTCAGGCCCTGGCCGCCGCCACGCGGCTGCTGGCCGACGCGCTCGCGGTCAAGGCGCCAGGCGGGTCGACCGAGGTGCGCGTCCCGCCGTTCGCCGTCGTGCAGTGCGTCGAGGGCCCCCGCCACACCCGCGGCACCCCGCCCAACGTCGTCGAGACCGACCCGCTGACGTGGATCCGCCTGGCCACCGGACGCACGGCATGGCACGAGGCCCTCCACGACGCCAGGCTCAGCGCCGGCGGCGACCGGGCCGACCTCTCGGGGCTGCTGCCGCTCATGGCCTGAGCCGGTGCCGGGGTGGTCCGGGTCCGGTCCCGGGGGGCGCCTGTGCCGTCCGAATGGTGTGCGACACCTCACTCATGTCCACCGCGGCAGGGTCCTCCCGGGCGCGACGGCACCACGGACGCTTGCCGTCACGTACCCGCGGCACGCCGGTGACCTGCGCAAACGCGGAGAGTGAGCCGGCCGGCGAGCGCGGGTGATCCACTTCCGCCGCGCATCCCGAATTCGGACCAGTGGTCGACCTCGCCTACACTCGGTGGCGTGCCACGTGGTGACGGTCGACTCAATCACGATCTGCTCCCCGGTGAGAAAGGCCCCCAGGACGCGTGTGGCGTCTTCGGTGTCTGGGCTCCGGGCGAAGAGGTCGCAAAGCTCACGTACTTCGGGCTCTACGCCCTCCAGCATCGGGGTCAGGAATCCGCGGGAATCGCGGTCAGCAACGGCTCCCAGATTCTCGTCTTCAAGGACATGGGCCTGGTCTCCCAGGTCTTCGACGAGACCTCGCTCGGTTCGCTCCAGGGTCACATCGCGGTCGGACACGCCCGCTACTCGACCACCGGCGCCTCCGTGTGGGAGAACGCCCAGCCGACGTTCCGCGCCACCGCGCACGGTTCCATCGCGCTCGGCCACAACGGCAACCTGGTCAACACGGCGCAGCTCGCCGCGATGGTCGCCGAACTGCCCAAGGACACCAACGGCCGCTCCACCCGTGTCGCGGCCACCAACGACACCGACCTGCTGACGGCCCTGCTGGCGGCCCAGGTCGACGAGGACGGCAAGCCGCTGACCATCGAGCAGGCGGCCCACGCCGTGCTGCCCAAGGTCAAAGGCGCCTTCAGCCTCGTCTTCATGGACGAGCACACGCTGTACGCGGCCCGCGACCCGCAGGGCATCCGGCCGCTGGTCCTCGGCCGGCTGGAGCGCGGCTGGGTCGTGGCCTCCGAGACCGCCGCCCTCGACATCGTGGGCGCCAGCTTCGTCCGCGAGATCGAGCCGGGCGAGTTCGTCGCGGTCGACGAGAACGGCCTGCGCACCTCCCGATTCGCGGAAGCGAAGCCCAAGGGCTGTGTCTTCGAGTACGTCTACCTGGCCCGGCCCGACACCGACATCGCCGGCCGGAACGTCTATCTCTCCCGCGTGGAGATGGGCCGCCGCCTCGCCAAGGAGGCCCCGGTCGAGGCCGACCTGGTGATAGCCACCCCGGAGTCCGGCACCCCCGCCGCCATCGGCTACGCGGAGGCGTCCGGCATCCCCTTCGGCGCCGGCCTGGTGAAGAACGCCTACGTCGGCCGGACCTTCATCCAGCCCTCGCAGACCATCCGCCAGCTCGGGATCCGGCTGAAGCTGAACCCGCTGAAGGAAGTCATCAAGGGCAAGCGCCTGGTCGTCGTCGACGACTCGATCGTCCGCGGCAACACCCAGCGGGCCCTGGTGCGGATGCTGCGCGAGGCCGGGGCCGCCGAGGTCCACATCCGGATCTCCTCGCCGCCCGTGAAGTGGCCGTGCTTCTTCGGCATCGACTTCGCCACCCGCGCCGAGCTCATCGCCAACGGCATGACCATCGACGAGATCGGCACCTCGCTCGGCGCCGACTCGCTGGCGTACATCTCTCTGGACGGCATGATCGAGGCGACCACCATCGCCAAGCCGAACCTGTGCCGCGCCTGCTTCGACGGCGAGTACCCGATGGAGCTGCCCGACCCGGAGCTGCTCGGCAAGCAGCTGCTGGAGACGGAGCTGGCGGCCGGTCCCGCCGCCACGGCCGCCACCGACGCCATCCGTCGCCCGTAAGCCTCGTAGAAACCAACCCGAAAGATCCCAGGCAATGTCTGAGAGCCGTTCCGCCGGTGCTTCCTACGCGGCTGCCGGAGTCGACATCGAGGCGGGCGACCGCGCGGTCGAGCTGATGAAGGAGTGGGTGAAGAAGACGCGACGCCCGGAGGTCCTCGGCGGCCTCGGCGGCTTCGCCGGCCTCTTCGACGCCTCCGCCCTCAAGCGCTACGAACGCCCCCTGCTCGCGTCCGCCACGGACGGTGTCGGCACCAAGGTCGACATCGCCCGGCAGCTGGGCGTCTACGACACCATCGGCCACGACCTGGTCGCCATGGTGATGGACGACATCGTGGTGTGCGGTGCCGAGCCGCTGTTCATGACCGACTACATCTGCGTCGGCAAGGTCCACCCCGAGCGGGTCGCCGCCATCGTCAAGGGCATCGCGGAGGGCTGTGTGCTCGCCGGCTGCGCCCTGGTGGGCGGCGAGACGGCCGAGCACCCGGGGCTGCTGGGCGAGGACGACTTCGACGTCGCCGGCGCCGGTACGGGCGTCGTGGAGGCCGACCGGCTGCTCGGCGCCGACCGCATCCGTACGGGTGACGCGGTGATCGCCATGGCGTCCTCCGGCCTTCACTCCAACGGGTACTCACTGGTCCGGCACGTGCTGCTGAACGAGGCCGGACTGTCCCTGGACGCGCAGGTCGAGGACTTCGGCCGCACCCTGGGCGAGGAGCTGCTGGAGCCGACCAAGATCTACTCCCTGGACTGCCTGGCGCTGATGCGCACCACCGAGGTGCACGCCTTCAGCCACGTCACCGGCGGCGGGCTCGCCGCCAACCTGGCCCGTGTGATCCCGGACACACTGCATGCCGTGGTCGACCGCGCCACCTGGACCCCGGGCCCGGTCTTCGAGCTCGTCGGCCGGACCGGCCGGGTCGAGCGGCTGGAGCTGGAGAAGACCCTCAACATGGGCGTGGGCATGATCGCGATCGTGCCGCGGGAATCGGTCGACGCGGCCCTCGCCACCCTGGCCGACCGTGGGGTCGACGCCTGGGTGGCCGGCGAGATCACCGACCGTGGCGAGCACACCAGCGGAGCCGCCCTGGTGGGCGACTACGCCTGATCCGCGGGATCACCCGACGACCACCGAGGACCGTCGGGTGCTCACCCGCCGACGGCAGCACGAAACCCGGTCCGGCGCTGAAAGCACCGGACCGGGCGAGGTGCGGAACCTACGACACGCGGTGGTACGGCAGAGCTGCGGGCGTCAGGCGCCGCGACGGTGCCGCGAGGAGTCGTCCTGCTCGTCCTCGTCGTCGTCCTCGTACAGGTCCGCGTACCGTGCGTACAGGTCGTCGTCGTGCTCATCGTCCTCGAAGCGGTCACCGTTCGGTGACTGGTTCGACGTCGATGCGCCCAGCTCCTCGGCCAGGCGTGAGAGGTCCGTCCCACCGCTGTTGTACTTCAGCTGGCGGGCGACCTTCGTCTGCTTGGCCTTGGCCCGGCCGCGCCCCATGGCTCGACCCCCTCAACGACGGGGCTCAACGGCCCCAGAGTCTGACACGCGTTCATGATCCGGAACGGGCTCTCCACAGAGAGACCGGTCCGTAGGGCTTCCACGGTACCTGAGCCCGCGCCCATACGGTACGTCGCCCGCAGGACGCGCGTGTGCGCAGAACCTTCGAGGCGCCCTGTCCTCGCTGGTCAGTGGCGATTTTAACCAGTTCCTGCCGGGCGACCCGCCGGTGGAAGTGAGAGTTCTCTCCAACTGCCCACCGGCAGGTACCGTCGCCGCCGGGGCATGCCCCGCGTCACCGCGCGTGCGCGCTCCGTGTCAACGGGTCCACGCGGCGCGCGCCTCCGACATCCGCTGCTCGGCGATCCGGTCGGCCGCGGCGGCCGGCGGAATCCCGTCCGCCTTCGCACGTGCGAATATGGCCAGCGTGGTGTCGAAGATCTTCGTGGCCTTCGCTTTGCACCGGTCGAAGTCGAACCCGTGCAGCTCGTCGGCGACCTGGATGACACCGCCGGCGTTGACCACGTAGTCCGGCGCGTAGAGGATCCCGCGGTCGGCGAGGTCCTTCTCCACACCCGGATGGGCGAGCTGGTTGTTGGCGGCGCCGCACACCACCTTGGCGGTCAGCACCGGCACGGAGCGGTCGTTCAGGGCGCCGCCGAGCGCGCAGGGGGCGTAGATGTCCAGCCCCTCGGTGCGGATCAGCGCGTCCGTGTCGGCGACGGCCGTGACACCGGTCGGGTACTGCTCGAGGATCGCGCGTACGGATTCCTCGCGCACGTCCGTGATCACGACCTCGGCGCCGTCCTTGCGCAGGTGCTCCACCAGATGGCGGCCCACCTTGCCGACGCCGGCGATGCCGACCTTCCGGCCGCGGAGCGTGGGGTCGCCCCACAGGTGCTGGGCCGAGGCCCGCATGCCATGGAAGACACCGAAGGCGGTGAGCACGGAGGAGTCGCCCGCACCGCCGTTCTCCGGGGAGCGGCCGGTGGTCCAGCGGCATTCACGCGCCACGACGTCCATGTCGGCCACGTAGGTGCCGACGTCGCAGGCCGTGACGTAGCGCCCGCCGAGCGAGGCGACGAACCGGCCGTAGGCGAGCAGCAGCTCCTCGGACTTGATCTGCTCCGGGTCGCCGATGATCACGGCCTTGCCGCCGCCGTGGTCGAGACCCGCCATGGCGTTCTTGTACGACATGCCGCGGGCGAGGTTCAGCGCGTCGGCGACGGCCTCGGCCTCGCTGGCGTACGGGTAGAAGCGGGTACCGCCGAGCGCGGGGCCCAGGGCGGTGGAGTGGATGGCGATGACGGCCTTGAGGCCGCTGGCGCGGTCCTGACAGAGCACGACTTGTTCGTGTCCGCCCTGCTCCGACCGGAACAGGGTCTGCAGTACGTCGGACGCGCCGGTTACGTCGGTCACGGTGGTGACTCCCAGGTAAGTAGCGGCGAGTGGGGGCGGGCTCCCGTAAGGGTGGCGGGGGCCGTGGCGGAAGATTAGACCCTGATCACCTCCGGGGCGGGCCCAGTGGTCGGGATCACCCTCCACCGGAGTAGCGTGCCACCCGCGCGTGGGACGATTTGCAGTGGTTTTCCGTCCGTCCGGGCGCGGGCCGGGCGGGTTTCGCGTCCGGTCCGCTGGGGAGGGAGCAGGCGTGCCCAAGGTGTCCTCCGTGGTCGTTCCGTACGCGGCCTACTTGCGCGTCTACGAGCCGCTGGCCGCCTTCCCGGAGCCGGAGCGCAGCCACTGGGCGCGCTACGCCCGCCGTTCCGACCGCCCCTCCTACCAGGACGAACTGCGCCGCTCGCTGGCCGACCTGCTGCCCACCCCGCCGGTGGCCGTACCGGTGCACGAGAGCCGGGACGCCTTCGTCCTGGACGTCGACGGGGTGGTCTGCGTCTGCCCCTGGCGCACCCGGCTGCGCGGCTGGCAGGCCCTGGGGGATCTCGCCGAGGAGCTGCCCGCGGTGGTCCTGGACGCGGTGCTGCCCCCGGTGGTGCGGCGCCAGGCCAGCCAGGACTACGAGCGCTGGCTGGCGGACAACCCGGACGCCCGGCCCTGGATCCGCACGGCGACCTGGCAGGTGCCGCTCAACTGGTTCGTGCTGGTCTCCGACGAGGAGCGGGAGTTCGTCAAGGGCGCGGGCGGGCCGGAGGGCCTCGGGGAGTGTCCGGGCGACGCGCCGCTGCTGCGCTACCGGACGCCGATGGTGCAGGCCCGGCGGCGGGTGGCGCGGGGGCTGCGGGCGCTGCGGGACGCCGTCGACGAGAGCCCGCTGATCGACGGGCTGGTGGACGTGGGCCGCTGGCTGGAGGAGTTCCATCCGCGATCGCTGGTGGAGCTGGACTACGGCGGCCTGGTCCATGTGCTGCCCGCCGGTGAGCTGGAGGGCGATCACTCGGCGGCCGACGTGGCCGAGGGGATCGAGGCGCTGCGCCTGGGCGACGGGGCGGCCGCGGGCGAGGCGTACGCGCGGCTCGTGCAGCGCTGGCGGGCGGTGCGGGACCTGCGGTCGGCGAACTGACCTGGCTCGCACCCGACCGGAGTGACCTGGATCACGGCTCGAACACCGTCGAACAGCGTACGGTCAGGGGCATTTGCGGGACCTGACGGGACGTAGGCCCCGATCCGGGCGTTTGTCCCAAGGGTGACGGACGGCACTTACGAGACCCTTGCTCTAGTTGCCCCTCCTCATGCCAAAATAGGACAAGGAGTTCGGGGAGTGCTCCATCCGCCCAACTATGCTCCGGCATGGGCGGGATCTCCGCATTGCATGCTTTGGGGGGTCTGGTGACTTCCTGATTGCCCTGTGACTGATCGTCACACCGGTGTGACTGTCCGCTATGGCACGGTCCATCGGCTTCCGTCGGTGATGAACACCTGGGAGGGCAATTCCATCGGTTTGGCCGACGCGGCTGGACAGATGGTGTAGTTGTAGTGCCGAGGACAAGCCGTTCGTCCTATAACCGACTCGACTCGCGTCCGCCATTTCGGGCAACGCGGGTCAAGGTGCAGAATTTAGAGGAAAGAACCGAGAAGGTTCGGTTCTCCCGAGGAGGCCGCTCATGACCGCTCGCACCCCTGATGCCGAGCCGCTGCTGACCCCGGCTGAGGTCGCCACGATGTTCCGCGTCGACCCGAAGACGGTCACGCGGTGGGCGAAGGCAGGGAAGCTCACGTCGATCCGCACGCTCGGCGGGCATCGCCGCTACCGCGAGGCCGAGGTCCGCGCTCTGCTCGCGGGCATCCCGCAGCAGCGCAGCGAGGCCTGAACAACTCCATAACCGGGCAAACCGGCTGGTCCCCCAACTGGCTGTCGTGTCCGGACCCATAGCTCCAAGCGACGCGGGCCCTGCCCCAACAGGTCCCACGCCCAAGCCGCCAGAGCTCCTCAGGCAGTACCACGGGTGCGTCGTCGATCGCGCTGGACTCCGCCGGGTCCAGCGCGATCTTTTTTGTGCGCTCGACGGGGGTCTGGCACCGCGTGTACGGGCGGCCTTGCCGGAGGTCGCGGAGGGGTGCCGGATCTCTGGCGGAGTCCCCCGCGCCCTCCGCGTCGGCCCTTCGTGGTCGCCTCGGAGGGCGGTGCAATTGCACATATTAAATCGACCCGTTGTAGGAGAGGTGTAAGTACCGCACTGTCCAAAACTCATGCGGTGACACCCGTCACATGGCGGGACGCTTGTTGCGCGGCGCCTCTGTGCGCTAGAGGAGGTTCCGCTTCCACCTGCCCACGCAGGCACGGGAGTTCGGGCCGCAGCCGTCGCTCGCGCACCGGATCACCGGTGTGGCCCGGCGAGCCCTCACGTGGTCGAGGGCTGCTCGTCCTCCCACGCCGCCTCCAGGACCTCCAGCGCCTCCTCCGGGGCGCCTTGGGCCGTGTCGGGGGCGTCCGCGGCGGCCCCGGGGGAGCCCGGCCGGGGGGAGCTGTCCATCGCCAGCCGCAGGAGGTGGTGACAGATGGGGCAGTGGCGGGTGAGGTGGCGGTACGACGAGGCGGCCGCGAGGTGCGCACGGAGCAGCGCCCGTGTCTCGTGCCTGGCCGATGCCGCCATACGCCACCTCCAGCGGACCGCACGGCAACGGCGGCCCTGCTTTCTGGGGTACCGAGCGAATGTGACGCCGTCAAGACCGCACAACGCGCGGGGGCTCGGGCCGGCCGGCCGGGGCGTGCCCTCTCGAGGCGGACGGGGCGTGCGGGTGTCCGCCCGCCCGGTCGGGCCGAGGGTGCGGGTTCCGTCCGCCGCGGCGGGTGGGGCGCACCAGGGCGCCCTCGAGGCGAGGGCGGACCTACGAGCGCTCTTCGATCCGAGAGGCCGGCGCACGGAGAAGGCCCGCGTCCGTGCGGGATGCGAGCCCTGACGCCGTTCTGACGGGGTGTGGGGTCAGCGGTGTCCGGTGGCGGCTTCACCGCGGGCGCGGCCTCCGCTTCGAGAGAGCGGGTGAGCATGAAGAAGGCCCGCATCCATGAGGGATACGGGCCTCGCTGCGGTCCTGACGGGATTTGAACCCGCGGCCTCCACCTTGACAGGGTGGCGAGCACTCCAAACTGCTCCACAGGACCTGGGGCCCCGCCCAGGCCGTTAAGGCACTGGGGGAGTTTCGCGGCGCCATTCGTGCGTTGCGCTGCGAGAAGAGACTGTACAGGAGGTGGGGCGCCTGGTCGAACTCACGCAGCGTGCAGGCGCCGTCACCTCACGACCGGGACGGGACCGCCGCGTCGATCGCCTTCACGATCCGCTTGTCCGAGACCGGGTACGCCGTGCCCAGCGCATGGGCGAAGTAGCTGACCCGCAGCTCCTCGATCATCCAGCGGATCTCCCGCACCTGCTGCGGCACCGGGCGCCCCTGCGGCATCTGCTCCAGCAGCCACGCGTACTCGTCGCGCATCTCCCGGACCTTCTCCATCCGCGTGGTGTCCCGCTGGACGGTCGTCGGCATCTGCTGCAGCCGCCGGTCCGCGGCCACCAGGTAGCGCATCAGGTCGGGCAGCCGCCGTATCCCCGCCTCCGTGACGAAGCCGGGCTTCACCAGGTCGTCCAGCTGCCGGCGTACGTCCGCCAGGTTCGGCAGCAGCGCGGGACTGTGCACGGCCTTCAGCCGGCGTTCGCAGGCCTGCCAGGCGGCCAGCACCTGCTGCACCTGGCCGACGGTCCGCACGGTCAGGTCCACGATCTCGGCCCGCACCCTGTCGTAGAGCTTCCGATAGGACTCCTCGTCCCAGGCCGGCCCCCCGAACTCCGCGATCAGCCGGTCCGCCGCCGCCATGGCGCAGTCGTCGAACAGGGCCTGGATCGAACCGTGCGGGTTCGCCGACAGGCCCAGCTTCTGCTGGTTGGTCAGCTTCTCGGAGGCGAACTTCGCGGGGTTGACCGGAATGTTGCGCAGGATCAGCCGCCGCGTGCCCTTCCACATCGCCTCGGCCTGCTCCGCCTCGGTGTCGAAGAGCCGTACCGAGACCGTGTCCGCCTCCGGGCCGTCGTCGACGAGCGCCGGGTAGGCCTTCACCGGCTGGCCGGCCCGGCGGGTCTCGAAGACCCGGGTGAGCGAGCCGATCGTCCAGTCCGTCAGCCCCGTGCGCTCCAGCGACTCGCCGCCGGTGCGCTCCGCGGTCGCCGCCGCGGCCTGGGAGAGGGCCTTGCGCGCCCTCGGCCTCAGCCTGAGTTTCAGGGCCTCGAGGTTCTTGTCCTCGGCCAGCTTGCGCCGCCGCTCGTCGACGACCCGGAAGGTGATCTTCAGGTGGTCGGGGACCTTGGACCAGTCGAAGTCCTCGGCCTCGAACGGCACGCCGACCATGCGCTTCAGCTCGCGCGCCATGGTGGTGGTGAGGGGCTCCTGGAGGGGGACGGCGGTGTCCAGGAACCGCTTGGCGTAGTTCGGCGCCGGCACGTAGTTGCGGCGGATCGGCTTGGGCAGCGAGCGGATCAGCTCGGTGACGACCTCCTCGCGCAGGCCCGGGATCTGCCAGTCGAAGCCCTCGTCGGTGACCTGGTTCAGCACCTGGAGCGGGATGTGGACGGTCACACCGTCGGCGTCCGCACCCGGCTCGAACTGGTACGTCACCCGGAATTTCAGGTTCCGCTGTCGCCAGGAGTCCGGATAGTCGGCCTTGGTGACCGCTTCCGCCGACTCCCGGATGAGCATCTCCCGCTCGAAGTCCAGGAAGTCGGGCTGCTCGTGCCGCTTGTGCTTCCACCAGGAGTCGAAGTGCGCACCGGAGACCACGTGTTCGGGCACCCGCTGGTCGTAGAAGTCGAACAGCGTCTCGTCGTCGACGACGATGTCCCGGCGCCGGGCCCGGTGCTCCAGTTCCTCGACCTCGCTCAGCAGTCGGCGGTTGTCGGCGAAGAACTTGTGGTGCGTGCGCCAGTCGCCCTCGACCAGCGCGTTGCGGATGAAAAGCTCCCGGCTGACCTCGGGATCGACCCGGCCGTAGTTCACCTTGCGCTGCGCGACGATCGGCACGCCGTACAGCGTGACCTTCTCGTACGCCATCACCGCCGCCTGGTCCTTCTCCCAGTGCGGTTCGCTGTACGTCCGCTTCAGCAGATGGCCGGCCAGCGGCTCGACCCACTCGGGTTCGATCTTCGCGTTCACCCGCGCCCACAGCCGCGACGTCTCCACCAGCTCCGCGGACATCACGAACCGCGGCGGTTTCTTGAACAGCGCGGAGCCGGGGAAGATCGCGAACTTGGCGTTGCGGGCGCCCAGGTACTCGCCGCGGCCGCCGTCCCGGCGCCCGCCCGGACCCGAGTCCTTGAACTCCTTCACGTCCTTCATGCCGATGTGCGACAGCAGGCCGGCGAGCAGCGAGACGTGGACGCGGTCGCTCGGGGCGTCCTGGTCGTTGAGATGGATGCCCATCTGCTTGGCGACCGTGCGCAGCTGGGTGTAGATGTCCTGCCACTCGCGGATGCGCAGGAAGTTGAGGAACTCCTGCTTGCACATGCGCCGGAAGGAACTGGACCCCCGCTCCTTCTGCTGCTCCCGGATGTAGCGCCACAGGTTGAGGAAGGCGAGGAAGTCGCTGGTCTCGTCGCGGAACCGGGCGTGCTGCTGGTCGGCCTGGGTCTGCTTGTCGGCGGGGCGCTCGCGCGGGTCCTGGATGGACAGCGCGGCGGCGATCACCATGACCTCGCGCACGCAGCCGTTCTTGTCGGCCTCCAGCACCATCCGGGCCAGCCGCGGGTCGACGGGCAGCTGGGCGAGCTTGCGGCCGGTCTCGGTGAGCCGCTTGCGCGGGTCCTTCTGCGCCGGGTCGAGCGCGCCCAGCTCCTGGAGCAGTTGCACGCCGTCGCGGATGTTGCGGTGGTCCGGCGGGTCGATGAACGGGAACTTCTCGATGTCCCCGAGGCCGGCCGCGGTCATCTGCAGGATGACGGATGCCAGGTTGGTGCGCAGGATCTCGGCGTCGGTGAACTCCGGCCGGGCGAGGAAGTCGTCCTCGCTGTAGAGCCGGACGCAGATGCCGTCGGAGGTACGGCCGCAGCGTCCCTTGCGCTGGTTGGCGCTGGCCTGCGAGATCGCCTCGATGGGCAGTCGCTGCACCTTCGTGCGGTGGCTGTAACGGGAGATCCGGGCGAAGCCCGGGTCGATGACGTACTTGATGCCCGGCACGGTCAGGGACGTCTCGGCGACGTTCGTCGCCAGCACGATCCTCCGGCCGGAGTGCGGCTGGAAGACCCGGTGCTGTTCGGCGTGGGAGAGCCGGGCGTACAGCGGCAGCACCTCGGTGAACCGGTACTGCTTCTTGGTGAGCGCGTCGGCGGTGTCGCGGATCTCGCGCTCGCCGGAGAGGAAGACGAGGATGTCGCCCTGACCCTCGGCCATGAGCTCCTCGACGGCGTCCGTGATCGCCGTGATCTGATCCCGGTCGGCGTTGTCGGAGTCCTCTTCCAGCAGCGGCCGGTAGCGCACCTCCACCGGGTAGGTCCGACCGCTCACCTCGATGATCGGCGCGTCGCCGAAGTGGCGGGAGAAGCGCTCGGGGTCGATGGTGGCCGAGGTGATGACGACCTTGAGGTCGGGCCGCCTGGGCAGCAGCTGGGCCAGGTAGCCGAGCAGGAAGTCGATGTTGAGCGACCGCTCGTGCGCCTCGTCGATGATGATGGTGTCGTAGGCGCGCAGCTCGCGGTCGGTCTGGATCTCGGCGAGCAGGATTCCGTCCGTCATCAGCTTGATGAAGGTGGCGTCCGGATCGACCTGGTCGGTGAAGCGCACCTTCCAGCCGACGGCCTCGCCCAGCGGCGTGTCCAGCTCCTCGGCCACGCGCTCGGCGACGGTCCGGGCCGCGATCCGGCGGGGCTGGGTGTGCCCGATCATGCCCCGCACGCCCCGGCCCAGCTCCAGGCAGATCTTCGGGATCTGCGTGGTCTTCCCGGAACCGGTCTCACCGGCGACGATGACGACCTGGTGATCGCGGATGGCGTCGGCGATCGTGTCCTTCTTCTGGCTGACCGGCAGTTGCTCGGGGTAGCTGACGGCGGGCACGCGGGAGCGCCGGGCGGCCATGCGCGCCTCGGTCTTCTCGATCTCCGCCTCGATCTCGGTGAGAACGGCGGCACGGGCCTCCGGCTTGCGGATCTTGCGCGCGCCCTCGAGCCTGCGCCCGAGCCGGTGCGCGTCGCGCAGCGACAGCTCGGTCAGGCGGGAGGCGAGGGCGCCCAGGGCGGGGGCGGGATGCGTAGACATACGCGGTCCAGGATCTCACCCCGGGGAAATCGCGCGCGAATGATTTGACCGCGGCGTCCGATGGGCCGTACACGGACCGTGCCGGACGGCTCCGTCCGTCCGGGCGGCGCCCCTCACAGGCCGTGTCGCACAGGCCGTGCGGTGGAGGCCGTGCGGTGGAGGTCGTGCTTCGGAGGTCGTGCTTCAGGGACGGCGCTTCAAAGAGCGTGCGGATCCATACGCAGCAGGGACATGACGGCCTCCTCGGACCAGTGGCCCAGGGCGCCGGGGCAGGCGGCGACATAGGAGGCGATCGCCTCCACCTCCCAGGCGCCCGCCGCCAGCAGGCCCCGGGTCAGGAAACGGACGTAGGCGGCCGACGGGGGGTTCGAGCGCACGTCGTTCACGCCCCAGGGCGCGGTGAAGGTGAGGACGGGCAGGCCGTCCGTCTGGCCGGCGCAGACCAGGGTCTCGTAGCGGCCCGGGCCCAGCACGGCCCGGCCGTGGGCGAGCACCTCGCCCAGGTCGAGACTCGCCCCGGGCTCGCGGTACATCTCCTGAGCCGCGATGTCGCAGAACTGCTCGGTCGACAGCAGGTGGGCCCGCGCCATGACCCGACCGTCGGCCCGCGGGTCGTAGAAGGCCCTGCCGCCTCCCCACACCTGTGACTCGGTGGCGAAGTACAGGGCGCCGGTCAGTTCCACGGGGATCGACCGGGAGGGCATGCGGGGGTCGCGGCATCCCGGATACGTCCGTGCACCTCCAGGCGGTCTGCCGCCCCGAATGTAGAAGGCGAGCCGGTCCAGGTGCATGTTCGAGCCGTAGGACGTGTACCAGACCAGCTCCGGACGGGGGTCGGTCGGCAACGTCCGATCGATGCTGCTCAGGGCCTTCACACCTGCTGGCTCCTCGATCCGGCGGCGAGGTCGCGACAACCGCTCGGGCGACACGAACAAGCTCTCTCCGTCACTGCCGGAGAGGGGCTTATGCCCTGGTCAGGGCGGTTGTGGCTGGGGCCGGGTCGAACCGGCGACCTTCCGCGATTCAGGCCGTGCCCGGGCAATGCTGCGCCTGATCATAGGGTCTGTGCCGCCCCACCGAGGGATGTCGCTGGGTGTCGCTGTCGGCGTACGGGTTGTCCTACGACTGCCTCAGTCGGTCGGCCCGTTGGGCCAGGGAATGACGCGTAGCGCGATCTTCCGGCTGCACGGGCTGAGCGGTGGCTACAACCGGAGTGCCCCCTTCTCGCGGGCCGAGACAGGGGGCGTTCGTATGCCCGTCCCAGGAACGGGGATCGCGAGGTGGCCACGCGCGCCACCGCCCACTGGGGCCTGTCTGACGGGTCGCGTCACCGACCTCGCGCCCGACAGCTATGTCACCCGAACGGCCCAAGGTGACGTGCCACCCACATGGATGAACATCAAGCTGATGAGTGCCCCAATCAAGGCAACCCGTGAAAGGGGAACCGAATGCGCATTCGACGCATCCTTGCCGCCGGCGTCGCCACGGCAGCCCTCGCCGGGCTCGGCCTCACAGGCGCCGCCACCGCCACCGCCGCCAGCCTCACCCCGAGTCAGGGTGGCGGCGCCGCCCTCACCCCGGGTGAGTGCGAGACGGGCGGCGGAACGGTCGATTGGTCGAAGCCGACACCGGGCGCTCCCGGGACCTGCAGGGGCGGCACGGGCGACGGGCAGCCGGTCGACTAAACCCCACTATGCGCCCCGCAGCCACGCGCTGCGGGGCGCTCCCGCGTGAGCGTAGCCGGGAGAGTCGCGGGGACCGTGTCATCTGTGATCGTCTCAAGCCGGCTCCGACTCGTCCGGCAGCGGAAGGCGCTCCGGAAGCTGGGTGACACCCTCTCCTGCGAGCCGTTGGCGTACCGGTTGGCGTGGGTGACACGAAAAAGCCCCTCTCCGATGGTGACGGAGAGGGGCTCATGCCCTGGTCAGGGCGGTTGTGGCTGGGGCCGGGGTCGAACCGGCGACCTTCCGCTTTTCAGGCGGACGCTCGTACCAACTGAGCTACCCAGCCACGAGGTTTCACGTGAAACCTCAGCGGTCCTGACGGGATTTGAACCCGCGGCCTCCACCTTGACAGGGTGGCGAGCACTCCAAACTGCTCCACAGGACCATGTGGTTGTGTGCGAACCATCGAACGTAAGTGTCGCACACGGTACTGCGTGCCCCCAACGGGATTCGAACCCGTGCTACCGCCTTGAAAGGGCGGCGTCCTAGGCCGCTAGACGATGAGGGCTATCGGCCCGCCTGGGCGCTTCGCAGCGCGTCGGGGACGTGAGAAGCATATGGGATGGCGAGGGGTATCGCCAAAACTGTTTACGGCCCGGCGGGCAAGGGCGTGGTGGACGGCGGGCTCGGGGTCGGAGTGGCGCCGGGACGGTTCTCCTCGGGCAGATGGCGGCTCACCTCGGCTGTCGTCTGTCCCAGGCCGCCCAGCTTGATCGCGTCCCAGGCCTGGAGACGGCGGCTGTCGCTGTCGAAGTAGAGGATCGACGCCTCGATCGGGGCCGGATATTCGTGCTCCACCGCCCGCAGGCCGCTGCCGCCCGTCGAACCCTCCATGCGCAGCCGGGTGCCGTACTTCATGACCTCCGTGTCCTCGTGGTGCAGATGGCCGCACAGGACCAGCGGCACCGTGCCGTCCGTCTCGCGGGCCGCTGACGGCTCATGGGCGACGGCGATGTCGACCGGAGTGCCCCTGGCCTGCTGCTCGCGCAGGGCCGACGCCAGCCGGACGCCCGCCATCTGCTCCGCTGCGTCGCCGCCCGGCGCGGTGGTGCGGTCGGGGGTGAACTGGGGGTCGCCGGTACCGGCGAAGCGCAGGCCCGCGACCGTCTCGGCGCGGCCTTCGTCCAGGACGTGCACGTTCTTCATGCGCTCCAGGTAGCGCTGGGTGGTCGTCGAGTCGTGGTTGCCGCGCACCCAGACGTACGGCACGCCCAGGTTCTTCACCGGGTCGAGGAAGCCGTTCTCCGCGGCCGTGCCGTGGTCCATCGTGTCACCGGAGTCGACGATCACGTCCACCTTGTACTGCTCCACCAGCGAGGCGATGATCTTCCAGCTCGCCGGGTTGAGGTGGATGTCGGACACGTGCAGGACGCGGATCGTCGTCGGGTCCGGCTGGTAGGCGGGGAGCGTGGAGGTGACGTCGTAGAGCTTGGTCACGTTCGTCACCAGGCGCGCCAGTTCCTTCTGGTAGACGTCGAACTCCGTGACGATGCTGCGTGCGTTGCCGACGAGGGAGGGTGCGGAGGACAGCAGCCCCGAGAACTTGGGCTCCAGCACGGACTTGGGGTTCCAGGTGGCGTACGCCGTCGCCCCGGACGCCGCGAGGAGGGCCAGCGCCAGGCCGCCGGCCGCCAGGGCGCGGCGCGGGCGGCGGTAGACCGCGAGGCCGAGGGCGGTCGCGCCGGAGACCACGGCCACGCAGGACCGCACGGCCAGGTCGAGGGTGCCGTGCTCGACGTCGTGCACGACCTCGTCCTGGAGGCCGGAGATCCGCTCGGGATGGTCGACCAGTGCCTGGGAGCGTTCCGGGTCGAGCTGGTCGACGTCGACGTCCAGGCGCATCGGGGCCACATGGCTGTCCAGTTCCAGGGCGCCGAGCGGGGAGACGTTGATCTTGGTGCCGCCGCTCAGCGAGGGGCGCAGGGCCATCGTCGTGTCCATGGGACCGACCGGCGCCCGTACGTTGCCGACGACCAGCAGCCCGAGCCAGGCCCCGGCGAGCACCACGGTGACCAGACCCAGGGCGCGGAGCCAGGGGTGCGGCTCGGGGGTCAGGGTCGCGGGGGCACGGGCCTTGGGGGCCAGAACCTTCGAGACCAGGGCCTTGGGGGTCAGGGCGAGGGCACGCGCCGCCCTCCGTGGGCCGTGCGTGCGGTGCAGCCGCTTCAGGGCTGCGACGGAGACGCGGGCCATTGGTCGCGTATGCCCATGGGCGGCGCCGGATATGCGCGGTGCGCGGGGATGAGGTACGTGGGGCATGTGCCGGATTGCGGGGACGGGACGCGTGGGACATGGGTCGGTGTGCGGGGACGGGACGCGTGGGGCCTGTGTCGGTGCGCGGGTGGGGCCGGGTCCGGTCGCGTGCCGGACAATGGGCCTGTGCTGGAGATGACGCGCGAGGAGTTCGAGGAACTGGTCGCCGAGGCCCTCGACCGGATCCCGCCGGAACTGACACGGCTGATGGACAACGTCGCGGTGTTCGTCGAGGACGAACCGCCCGCCGACGACCCCCAGTTGCTCGGGCTGTACGAGGGCACGCCGCTGACCGAGCGTGGTGAGTGGTACGCGGGCGTACTGCCCGATCGCATCACGATCTTCCGGGGACCGACACTGCGGATGTGCGAGTCCCGCGAGGACGTCGTCGAGGAGACCGAGGTGACCGTGGTGCACGAGATCGCCCATCACTTCGGCATCGACGACGCCCGGCTGCACGCCCTGGGGTACGGCTGAGGCACTGGCGCCGGCCGCGGCAAGATCCCGGGCGGCGGTGGGCTTCCCCGAGACCGGCCGCGCCGAGACACCGGGGGTGGGCGGCCCTGTCCCCCGGTCGGCAGCCGGGTCCGCGTGTCCTCTTGCGGGCCCCGGGAGTTGGGCACGGAGACTTCTTCCCTCCGGAGGTGGCTTCCCGTGCGCCCCTTGCCTGTTTCCGTCCGACTCGCCGCCGCGGCTCTCGCCGTCACCGCCGCCGCCGGCTGCGTGAGCGTCGGGGAGGAGTCCGGCGGCGGGGCCGGGCCGTCGCACTCAGCGGGCCGGCGTGGCGGTGCGGCACCGGCCGGGGAGAACGACGTGTCCGGCGGTGCGGCGGCCCGCGCCGACGGCGCGGGCGGCGCCGGGCACGGACACGGGGGGCGGGAGAAGGGGAAGAAGGACGGGTCGCCGTCCGCCTCGGCCTCGCCGTCTGCCACGGGCAGCGCGTCCGCGACACCTCCCGGCAAGCGCGCGGTGCCGCCGAAGCCGGGCGCCCCGACCCCGACCGAACCGGTGCCCGAGTTGCCGCAGACGTCCGCCACGCCGGAGCCGCCCCCGGCCTCCTCGCCGCCGCCGCCGGTTTCGCCGGAACCGACGGTGGCCGAGCCGTCGTCCTCGGCGCACGAGGGCACCGGAACCCAGCTGGAAGAGCGCGAGCCGGCGCCCCAGCCGGTCGGCGACTACGGCCGCCGACCAGGCCGACGGCGCCACTGACCTGCGAGGACGGCCCCCGGTTTGCCTTGGGGGGTGGTGGGTGCGTATGGTGGCAGATCGTTTGATCCCATTTGCCCGGCGCCCATGCAGAGCGCGCCGTGTGGCGCGTACTCTCCCTTGCCGTGGCGGACCGCATCGAGGCGGTCGTGATGCGAAACACGGAGTTGACGGGCGCGTGCCGACGAGACTCCGGAAGGTTTCGCATTCGCATGTCCATTGCCAGTACTGATCACGTCGTCGTGCCCGAGAGCACCGAGGACGCCCTCGAGAGCCAGGAGGCCACTCGCGAGGACCAGGCTCCCGAGGTCACCTTCGCGGACCTGGGCCTGCCCGAGGGCGTCGTCCGCAAGCTCGCACAGAACGGCGTGACCACCCCCTTCCCGATCCAGGCCGCGACCATCCCGGACGCCCTGGCCGGGAAGGACATCCTGGGCCGCGGTCGCACCGGCTCCGGCAAGACGCTCTCCTTCGGTCTGCCGACCCTGGCCACGCTGGCCGGCGGCCGCACCCAGAAGCACAAGCCGCGCGCCGTCATCCTCACCCCGACCCGTGAGCTGGCCATGCAGGTGGCGGACGCCCTCCAGCCCTACGGTGACGTGCTCGGCCTGAAGATGAAGGTCGTCTGCGGCGGCACCTCCATGGGCAACCAGATCTACGCCCTGGAGCGCGGCGTCGACATTCTCGTCGCCACCCCTGGCCGGCTGCGCGACATCATCAACCGCGGCGCCTGCTCGCTGGAGGACGTGCAGATCGCCGTCCTCGACGAGGCCGACCAGATGTCCGACCTGGGCTTCATGCCCGAGGTGACCGAGCTGCTCGACCAGGTCCCGGCGGGCGGTCAGCGGATGCTGTTCTCCGCGACCATGGAGAACGAGATCAAGACCCTTGTCGACCGCTACCTGACCGACCCGGTCAGCCACGAGGTCGACGCTGCCCAGGGTGCGGTGACGACCATGTCGCACCACATCCTGATCGTGAAGCCCAAGGACAAGGCGCCGGTCACCGCGGCCATCGCCTCCCGCAAGGGACGCACGATCATCTTCGTGCGCACCCAGCTCGGCGCCGACCGGGTGGCCGAGCAGCTGCGCGACGCCGGGGTGAAGGCCGACGCGCTGCACGGCGGCATGACCCAGGGCGCCCGCACCCGCACCCTGGCCGACTTCAAGGACGGCTACGTCAACGTCCTGGTCGCCACGGACGTCGCCGCGCGCGGCATCCACGTCGACGGGATCGACCTGGTGCTGAACGTCGACCCGGCGGGCGACCACAAGGACTACCTGCACCGCGCCGGCCGTACGGCCCGCGCGGGCCGTACCGGCACGGTCGTCTCCCTGTCTCTGCCGCACCAGCGGCGCCAGATCTTCCGTCTGATGGAGGACGCCGGCGTCGACGCCTCGCGCCACATCATCCAGGGCGGTGCGGCCTTCGACCCGGAGGTCGCCGAGATCACCGGCGCCCGGTCGATGACCGAGGTGCAGGCGGAGTCCGCGGGCAACGCGGCCCAGCAGGCCGAGCGGGAGGTGGCGCACCTCACCAAGCAGCTGGAGCGCGCGCAGCGGCGCGCGGCCGAGCTGCGCGGGGAGACCGACCGGCTGATGGCCCTGGTCGCCCGCGAGCGGGGCGAGGACCCCGCCGCCGTGGTGGCCGAGGCGCGGGAGGCGGCCGAGCGGGCCGCCGAGGTGTCGGTGCCCGAGCAGCCGGCGGCGCAGGACGTCGACCGCTCGGAGCGCACGTCGGCTTCGTCGTCGTACGAGCGTCGTGAGCGGCGGGACGAGCGCGGTGGGCGGTCGTTCGAGCGTGAGCGCTCCTTCGACCGTGACCGTGGTGGCCGTTCGTTCGAGCGCCGTGACGACCGGGGCGGTTTCAGCCGGGACCGTGACCGGGACCGCGACCGCGGTTTCGACCGCGGTGACCGTGGCTTCCGCCGTGACGACCGTGGAGACCGCGGTGACCGTGGCGGCCGTTCCTACGACCGCGACCGCGGTTTCCGCCGGGACGACCGGGACCGGGACCGTGACCGTGGTGGCCGTTCCTTCGAGCGCCGTGACGACCGGGGCGGTTTCAGCCGGGACCGTGACCGCGACCGCGACCGCGCCCCCCGTTCCTTCGACCGTCGGGACGAGCGCGGCGGTTTCCGCCGGGACGACCGTCCGGCCCGCCGTGACGAGCGTGGCGGTCACCGTGGCAGCGACCGCCCGTTCAACCGCGACCGCCAGGGCGACCGTCCCGGCTTCCGCTCGGGCGGCCACGAGCGTCCGTACGGCCGCCGTGACGACCACCGCGGCGGCGGTTCCTTCGGCCGCCGCGAGGACAAGCCGCGCTGGAAGCGCAACGGCTGAGAACGCGACGGCCGACAGCCCCGAGGGCTGACGCGCTGAACACGAGGGCCCGCACGACCGACGTCGGGCGGGCCCTTTTCGTCGCCCTTTCGTCGGCAGTGGCGCATGTCACACCTCTGGCACGGGAATTGCTGGGGGCATGACAGATGACACCGGTGCGGCGCACGGAGCGAGCGGGAAGGGCGGGCTGTCGGACGAGGAGCGGCTGGCCCAGCTCGGTTACACCCAGGTCCTGGCCCGCCGCATGTCGGCGTTCGCCAACTACGCGGTCTCGTTCACGATCATCTCGGTCCTGTCGGGCTGCCTGACCCTCTACCTCTTCGGCATGAACACCGGCGGCCCCGCCGTGATCACCTGGGGCTGGCTGGCGGTCGGTCTGATGACGCTGTTCGTCGGCCTGTCGATGGCCGAGATCTGTTCGGCGTACCCGACCTCCGCGGGTCTGTACTTCTGGGCCCACCGGCTGGCGCCACCGCGTTCGGCCGCCGCCTGGGCCTGGTTCACGGGCTGGTTCAACGTGCTCGGCCAGGTGGCGGTGACGGCGGGCATCGACTTCGGCGCCGCCTCCTTCCTCGGCGCCTATCTGAACCTCCAGTTCGGCTTCGAGGTGACCCCGGGCCGGACGATCCTGCTCTTCGCGGCGATCCTGGTGCTGCACGGCCTGCTGAACACCTTCGGCGTGCGCATCGTGGCCTTCCTCAACAGCGTCAGCGTGTGGTGGCACGTCCTGGGCGTGGCCGTGATCGTCGCCGCGCTGGCCTTCGTGCCGGACCACCACCAGCCGACGTCGTTCGTCTTCACCGAGTTCGTGAACAACACCGGCTGGGGCAGCGGGGCGTACGTCGTCCTGCTCGGCCTGCTCATGGCTCAGTACACCTTCACCGGCTACGACGCCTCCGCCCACATGACCGAGGAGACCCAGGACGCCTCCACGGCCGGCCCCAAGGGCATCGTCCGCTCCATCTGGACGTCGTGGATCGCCGGCTTCGTCCTCCTGCTCGGTTTCACCTACGCCATCCAGGACTACGGCCGTGAACTCGCCTCCCCGACCGGTGCCCCGCCCGCCCAGATCCTCCTGGACGCCCTCGGCGCGACGGCCGGCAAGCTGCTGCTCCTCGTGGTCGTGGGAGCGCAGTTGTTCTGCGGCATGGCCTCCGTGACCGCCAACAGCCGTATGATCTACGCCTTTTCCCGCGACGGCGCGCTGCCCTTCTCCCACGTGTGGCACACGGTGAGCCCGCGCACCCGCACGCCGGTGGCGGCGGTCTGGCTCGCCGCCCTGGGAGCGCTGGTCCTGGGCCTGCCCTACCTGATCAACGTGACCGCCTACGCCGCCGTGACCTCCATCGCCGTGATCGGCCTCTACATCGCCTATGTCATCCCGACCCTGCTGCGCGTGCGCAAGGGCGACGCCTTCGAGCGCGGGCCCTGGCACCTGGGCCGCTGGTCGCAGGCGATCGGGATCGTGTCGGTGACCTGGGTCGGCGCGATCACGCTGCTCTTCATGCTCCCCCAGGTCTCCCCGGTCACCTGGGAGACCTTCAACTACGCCCCGGTCGCCGTCCTGGTGGTCCTCGGCTTCGCCGCCACCTGGTGGCTCGCCTCGGCCCGCCACTGGTTCCTCGACCCGGAACACAGCCGAGCCCGCGCCCGGGCCCGAGAGACGGCCCACGCCGACACCCCGGAACCCGTCGACCCCTGACCCCCCGGCCCCGACCTCCGACCCCAACTCCCGGCCCCGGGCCTCGGGGCCCGGATCGCCGCCCCCCAGACCCCCGCACGCCCCCGCCCACCGCCCGAACGCCGCACTTACGGCCCGGCTCCCCCGGATACCCGATCGGAGACTCGGCGTCCTCGGGCTATGCTCGGGGAGGCAACATCGCCTGGGCCCTTAGCTCAATTGGCAGAGCAGTGGACTTTTAATCCATTGGTTGTGGGTTCGAGTCCCACAGGGCCTACGGATGGCGGGCGGGGGATACGCTCCTGACCTGCGGTGCAGCGCCCGAGCCGGCTCGACCGGCTCGGGCGCTGCCGCGTTGTCGGGTGCTCGCGCGAGCGATGCGCGCGCGGACGTGCCGCGTGGGCTCAGCTCTGGCAGCCGCAGCCCGACGCCTTCTTGGCGTCCCTGACGGTCAGGGTGGGGTCGGCCGAGGTCTCAGCCGGCGTGCAGCAGGCGCTGACGCCACAGCACGCGTCCTGCGAACTCCGGGCCCCGGTGGCCCGGTAGGAGGCCGCGGGCTTGGTGGCCCGGACGATCGCCGAGTGCATGCCGTCCGCCACGCCGTGCGTCGGGGTGATGTCGATGCCGGTGAAGCCGGCGGCTTCGAGGCCGGCGCGGTATTCGGCGAAGGACAGCGCGCCGGCGATGCAGCCGACGTAGTCACCGCGCTCCGCGCGCTGTTCGGGTGTGAGCGAGTCGTCGGCGACGACGTCCGAGACGCCGATGCGGCCTCCGGGCCTGAGGACGCGGAAGGTCTCGGCGAAGACGGCGGGCTTGTCGACGGACAGGTTGATCACGCAGTTGGAGATGACCACGTCGACGGTGTTCGCAGGCAGTGGGATGGCCTCGATCGTGCCCTTGAGGAACTCCACGTTGGCGGCGCCCGCCTTCTCGGCGTTCGCCAGGGCCAGGGCGAGCATCTCCTCGGTCATGTCCAGCCCGTACGCCTTGCCGGTCGGGCCGACGCGGCGGGCGGAGAGCAGGACGTCGATGCCGCCGCCGGAGCCGAGGTCCAGGACGCGTTCGCCCTCGCGGAGTTCCGCCACGGCGGTGGGGTTGCCGCAGCCGAGGGAGGCGGCGACCGCTTCGGCGGGGAGGGCGTCGCGTTCGCCGACGGCGTAGAGAGCGGAGCCGAAGTTCTCGTCGACCTCGACGGGCTCGGGGCCGCAGCAGGCGGCGCCGCCCTCGATGACCTGCACGGCTGCGGCGGCGTAGCGCCGACGGACGGTTTCGCGCAGATCGGTGGACTGCTCGCTCATCTCTTCACTCCTGGATGACGGGGCATGGCGGTGCCCGGGCGGCCTGTATTGAAGTTCGTTGATGCAACCTTGCGCCCTGGATCGAGAAACGTCAATATAGGGGCATGCCGAAACAAGAGCTCGAGGTGAACGGCCGGGGCGGCGCCGGTGCCGGCGCCTGCTGCCCGGGCCTGGCCGCCGCGCCACTGGACGACGAACGCGCCGCGGAGCTGGCCAAGGTCTTCAAGGCGCTGGGCGATCCGGTGCGGCTGCGCCTGCTGTCGATGATCGCCTCGCGGGAGGGCGGTGAGGTGTGCGTGTGCGAGATGACGCCGGCCTTCGACCTGTCCCAGCCGACGATCTCCCACCACCTCAAGCTTCTGCGCCAGGCCGGCCTGATCGACTGCGAGCGCCGTGGTACCTGGGTGTACTACTGGGCGCTGCCCGGGGCCCTGGACGAGCTCGCCGGGTTCCTGACGACGCCGAAAGCCGCCCGGACGACGGCGTGACCGCGTCCCTCGGCCGCCGTGTCGCGGCCGAGGGACGCGAAGACCGCCCGAGTCGGTCGTGTGAGACTGCCGGTCCCCCGAGAGAGAGTGCGCCGATGCCCCTTCCGTACGTGCTGTTGTCCGCCGCCGTCTCCCTGGACGGCTACCTGGACGACACCGGCCCCGATCGCCTTCTGCTGTCCAGCCCCGCCGACTTCGACCGGGTCGACGAGGTACGGGCGTCGGTCGACGCGATCCTGGTCGGAGCCGGCACTCTGCGGGCCGACAACCCGCGGCTGCTGGTCAACTCGCCCGAGCGGCGCGCCGCCCGAGTCGCCGCCGGGCGGCCGGAGTACCCGTTGAAGGTCACGGTCAGCGCCTCCGGAGAGCTGGACCCCGAGGCCCGCTTCTGGCACACGGGCGGGGAGAAGATCGTCTACACGACCGACAAGGGTGCCCAGCGGCTGCGTGAGGCCGGTGTCGGCGCCCGGGCCGGCCACGGCGTCGACATCGTGGCTCTGGGGGACGCGCTCGACTGGCGGCTGCTGCTGGAGCATCTGCACGACGTGCGCGGGGTGCGCCGACTGATGGTCGAGGGCGGCGGGACGGTGCACACCCAGCTGCTCCAGCGGCAGCTCGCCGACGAGGTGCAGCTCGTCCTGGCCCCGCTGTTCGTCGGCGACCCCCGGGCGCCCCGGTTGTTCGGTCCCGGCGCGTATCAGGGCGGGCGGCTGCGACGGGTGGAGACGCGGGCCATCGGCGACGTCGTCCTCGTGCGTTACGAGCCGACCGCGCCCGGCACCGGGGACGAGGCCGTCCCCGCGGACCGGCACTGGCTCAGGATCGCCTGCGAGCTGGCGGCCCAGTGCCCGCCCTCGCGGACCGCTTTCAGCGTGGGCGCGGTGGTGGTCGCCGCCGACGGCACCGAGCTCGCCCGGGGCCACTCGCGGGAGGGCGGCGACCCGGTCGTGCACGCGGAGGAGGCGGCACTGGCCAAGATCGATCCGGCCGATCCGCGGCTGCCGGCCGCCACGGTGTACAGCAGCCTGGAACCGTGCGCCCGACGTGCCTCCCGGCCGCGCCCGTGCGCCCGGCTGATTCTGGACGCGGGGGTACGGCGGGTCGTCACGGCCTGGCGGGAACCGGACACGTTCGTCGAGGCCGCCAACGGGGCCGCGGTGCTCCTGGGCGCGGGCGCGGACGTCGTCGTGCTGCCCGAGTTCGAGGGTCCGGCCCGGGAGCCCAACCGGCACCTGGAAGGCGAGGCCCTGGCCCGGGCGGAGGAGAGGCGCTGACGGAGGCGGAGGAGGGGCGCCGGCGAGGGCCGGACCGAGCGTCGGAGAAAGGCCGGACCGAGCGTCGAAGAAAGGGGTGCGCGGGCCGCCCCGCGGATGGCGTACACTGGTGTCATGCCGACGCGGGGTGGAGCAGCTCGGTAGCTCGCTGGGCTCATAACCCAGAGGTCGCAGGTTCAAATCCTGTCCCCGCTACTGAAGGCTCAGGGCCGGAATCCGAACGTGGATTCCGGCCCTGAGTGTTTTCGACCCCGGGTCCGATCCGGGAATCCGCTTCGCGCATGCGCGCGTGGGACGCGCCGGTGATGGTCACGCTCGGCAATTGGATGATCTCCCTCCGCATAACATCTGAGACACCGTCAAATCCTCTGTGACTGCTGTGATGCAGGCGACTCGCCCGTTTTTCGGTGTCCTGGCCCAAAAGTCCTGGCCAAAAAGGTTTAAGGATCAAGCCGGACGGCTTGGAATCGCGCCCCGGCGTCTATTAACGTTCGATAACGCAGCGCGGTCGTCCCAGCCGTCACAAGAGGCGGCTCCGTGCGCACGCGCCGAATCCCGCGAGGGAACCGGGGAACCACCAACGTGGGGTGAATCGCGCGTCATCCACCGTGGCAGCACGGCTGATTGACGCGCGTAGGAGACCTTCCCGCTCCGAACCCGTCAGCTAACCCGGTAGGCGAGACGGAAGGAAAGGAGTACGCCCGAGTGGCGTCCAACCGGCCCGCACCAGAAGCCCCGTCCCTGCCGAGCCAGCGCACCGAGACCTTCGGATACGGCGCTCGGCGCCCCGACGAGGGCCCTTGGGAGGAGTGGAACCCCACCGAGGACTCCCTCCGCCCGGTACGTGGCCGACACCGGGTGGCCAAGCAGCGCGGCGGCGGGCTCGCCCGCAGCTCCACCGTGCTCGGCGTGGGTGTCATAGCCGCCGTCGGCGCGGGCGGCATGGCCAGCGCCAACACCGGCAAGCCCCCGGTCTCCATCTCGATGCCCGACCTGCCCTCCGTGGAGTCCCTGCCCGCCGTCGGCGCGCTGTTCCACGAGACCGACCACGACGCCCCGCAGGGCTCCGCGACCGTGCTCAGCGACGTCGGCGTGAGCTCCGCCGAGACCGGACAGGGCACCTCGGACGCGGGCGAGACGCTGCGCAACCGCATCATGGCCCAGGCCGAGCAGCAGCAGGTCCAGGTCGAGGCCAAAACCCAGCGGGCCGCCGAGGAAGCCGCCGCCAAGAAGGCCCAGGAGGCGGCCGCCAAGGCGCAGAAGGAGGCCGAGGCCAAGGCCGCCGCCGCGAAGAAGAAGGCGGAGGAGGAGGCCAGGAAGAAGGCCGAGGCGGAGCGGCTGGCGGCGCTGGCCAAGCAGTACACGCTGCCGACCTCCTCGTACACCCTCACCTCCACCTTCGGTGAGGCCGGCTCCATGTGGTCCTCCGGCTACCACACCGGTCTGGACTTCGCCGCACCCACCGGCACCCTGATCAAGGCGATCCACAGCGGCACCATCACCGAGGCCGGCTGGGCCGGGGCCTACGGCTACCGCACGATCCTCACCCTCGACGACGGCACCGAACTGTGGTTCTGCCACCAGTCGTCGATCAGTGTCTCGGTCGGGCAGAAGGTGACCACGGGCGACGTCATCGGCCGCGTGGGCGCCACCGGCAACGTCACGGGCCCCCACCTGCACCTGGAGGTCCACCCCGGCGGCCAGGCCACCGGCATCGACCCGATGGCGTGGCTGCGGGAGAGGGGCCTCAACCCCTGAGGCCCCGGGCGTCGAAGCCCGTTTACGCGATTTTTGCGGTCAGGTCCGGCGGGGCGCGGAATGGGCCCCGCCGGCCTGGTCGTTGACGCCGTACATGACTTCCCATCGCAAGCTTGGCTCGTCCGACCTCGAGGTCTTCCCGCTCGCCCTCGGCGGCAACGTTTTCGGCTGGACCGCCGACCAGCAGCGGTCCTTCGCCGTCCTGGACGCCTGCACGGCGGCAGGCGGCAACTTCATCGACACCGCCGACTCCTACTCGGCATGGGTGGAGGGCAACGAGGGCGGCGAGTCCGAGACGATCATCGGCAGATGGATCAAGGAGCGCGGCAACCGCTCCGACGTCGTCATCGCGACCAAGGTCAGTCAGCACCCGGACTTCCGGGGTCTGTCCGCCGCTAACATCAAGGCGGCGGCCGACGCCTCCCTCACGCGCCTGGGCACCGACTACATCGACCTGTACTACACCCACTTCGACAAGCCCGAAGTGCCGGTCGAGGAGATCGTCGGCGCGCTCGACGAGCTGGTGAGGGCGGGCAAGGTGCGGCACATCGCCGCCTCCAACATCTCCGCCGAGCGCCTCCGGGCCTCCCTGGACTTCTCCGACCGCGAGGGCCTCGCCCGGTACGTGGCGCTCCAACCGCACTACAACCTCGTCTCGCGCGACACCTACGAGGGCCCGCTGCGGGACGTCGCCGAGCGGTACGGCCTGGCCGCCGTGCCGTACTACGCGCTCGCCTCCGGCTTCCTGACCGGCAAGTACCGGCCCGGCGCGACGGTGGACAGCGCGCGGGCGCAGGGCGCCGCCAAGCACCTGGAGACCGACCGCGGCCGGAAGGTGCTCGCCGCCCTCGACGAGGTCGCCCGCGCCCATGACACCGAGGTCGCCACGGTGGCCCTGGCCTGGCTCGCGGCCCAGCCGACAGTGGCGGCCCCGATCGCCTCGGCCCGGACGGTGGAGCAGCTCCCGGCGCTGCTGGGAGTGGCGGAGCTGCGCCTGACGGACGACGAGATCGCACGGCTGACCAGGGCGTCGGCCTGAGCTCCGGCCCGGCAGCCCGGCGGCTGAGTGCGGCAGCCCTACGGCTGAGTCCGGTAGGGGTTGTACGGGCCCGCGGGGTGCGGCGCCACCGGCCCGGCAACGCCGTACCCCGGCCCGGGCGCACCCGTACCGTGCCCCGGCCCGGGCGCACCGGCCCCCGGCAGGCCCGGCGCGTGCAGCACCGGGCCGGGCATGCCGGGCCAGGGCGGCTGCGGGTGCGCCGCGTACCTCTGCGACTGCCCGTACACCCCGTACACGGGCCAGGGCGGGGCGACGACCCGCACCGGCGGGGCGGTCATCCGGGCCGCGTGGTCGAGCGCGGGCTGGGCGACCTCGCGCCGCCGCCACATCTCGTGGAGGAGCTCACGCTCCCGTACGGCGAAGTCGGCCCCGGCCCGTCCGAGGCGGCCCCGGCGGCGCAGGAAGGCCAGCGAGGTCGCGTACGCCTCGTACTGGGCGACGGTCCGGGCGGCCGGCTTGCCGAGGTGGTGTCCGGCGTAGTCGCGGGCCATCCGGCGGGCCCGCATCGAGCCCAGGGCGAACGGCTCGGCCGGGGTGAGCCACCCGGCGGCGGCGTACGCGGGCAGTTCCTCGCGGACGGCCCGCAACTCGCGCTGCCGGGTCCAGATGACCAGCCAGGTCAGCAGCCCGAACGCGGGCACCATGAAGGCGCCGTAGACGGCGTAGAAGCCGAACACGCCGAAGGTGGACGATCCGTTCCAGAAGGCGTGCATGCCCATCGCGAGCAGCAGCCCGGCCGGTGGCAGCAGCAGGCGACGCAGGCGTCGGCGCTCACCGGTCATGGTCGCGGCGATGCCGAAACCGATGCCGGTCAGCACGGTGAACAGGGGATGCGCGAACGGTGACATGACCACGCGCACGAAGAAGGTCGCCGCGGTGACGGAGGCGATGCCCCGGCCGCCGGCCATCTGGTCGGCGCCGAACGCGGTCCCCAGGTAGAGGATGTTCTCGGTGAACGCGAAGCCGGTCGCGGTCACCCCGGCGATGACCACCCCGTCGACGATGCCGGTGAAGTCGCGTCTGCGGAAGAGGAAGACCAGCAGCACTGCGGCGGCCTTCGCGGACTCCTCCACGATCGGCGCTATCACGGTCGCGCCGAGTGTGTCCGCGCCCGCCGGGTCGGCGGTCGCGGTCGCGATCCACTTCGTCGCGAAACTGTTCGCGACGATCGCTATCAGCGCCGCCGCACAGGCCCCCCAGGCGAAGGCGAACAGCATGTTCCGCCAGGGGCCGGGATCGACCCGGTCCAGCCAGCGGAAGGCGGCCACCAGCAGCGGCACGGGCAGTACGGCCAGCCCGAGCCCCACCAGGAACCCCTCGGTGCCGGTCTGCCGGCGGACGAGGGCGAGGATGACGAGACCGGACAGCGCGAGCAGGGCGGCGAGTGCGCCGTACCGCACCCGTCGTCGCTGCCACCAGTGCGCGTGGGGCGGCCGACCGCCGACGGGGGCAGGGCCGCTGCCGCTGGGCTGCGCCGGGTACGGAGGACAGGTGGCCACGTGATTGACCCTAACGAGGGAGGGCGCCGCCGCGCGACGGTGCCTCGTTGCCAATAGGGGACGCGAACAGGCTCGTCAGCCGGTGACACCGTGCTGTACGCGACGGAAGAGAAGATCGTTCACCACGTGTCCCTTGTCCAGCCCCTGGCCCTCGAAACGTGTCCGCGGCCGGAAGTCGGGGCGCGGTGCGAAGCCGTCGTCGGGCTGGGTGTTCTCGTAGTCCGGGTGCGCCGTCAGCACTTCGAGCATCTGCTCGGCGTACGGCTCCCAGTCGGTCGCGCAGTGCAGGACCGCCCCGGGCTTGAGGCGGGCGGCGGCCAGCGTCAGGAACTCCGGCTGGATCAGCCGCCGCTTGTGGTGCCGCTTCTTGGGCCAGGGGTCGGGGAAGTAGACGCGCAGCCCGTCCAGGGAGTCGGGGGCGAGCATCTCGCGCAGCAGGATGATCGCGTCGCCGTTGCCGACCCGGACGTTGGTCAGTCCGTGGCGGTCGGCGAGGCCCAGCAGGTTGCCCTGGCCGGGGGTGTGCACGTCGACGGCGAGCACGTTGGTGTCCGGGTCGGCGGCGGCCATCTGCACGGTGGCCTCGCCCATGCCGAACCCGATCTCCAGCACGACGGGACGGGCGTTGCCGAACAGCTCGGCCAGGTCGAGCACCCGCTGCCCGTCGATGTCCAGCCCCCAGCTGGGCCACAGCCGCTGGAGGGCGTCCGCCTGCCCGGCGGTCACCCGGCTGCGCCGAGGCTGGAAGCTGCGGATCCGCCGCTCGAAGTGCGACCCGGCCGGATCGGCCTTGGGTCCGTCGGGGAACCGCGGCTCTCCCTTGGCCCGGGTACGCCGGACGGACGCACCGGGGACGCGAGGGGCCCCGGGGGCCGGAGACAGGTTCAGGGAGTCAGACACATCAGACACAGTGGTACCGATTTTAGGGGCAGGGCGGCTCTTGCCGTCCCGTCCGCTCGAACACCTCACCGCCCCCGCCGTCACCGCACCTGAGCCAGCACCTCCAGCGCCCTCCTCGCCACCTCCCGGCCGATCGGCAGCGAGGCCGTCGCCGCCGGTGAGGGTGCGTTGAGGACGTGCACCGCCCGCGCCCCCTCCTGGATCAGGAAGTCGTCCACCAGCGTGCCGTCCCGGAGGACGGCCTGCGCCCGTACGCCCGCGGCCGCCGGCACCAGATCGTCCTCCGCCACGCTCGGCAGCAGTCTGCGCACCGCCTCCGTGAACGCCGCCTTGGACAGCGACCGCCGCAGTTCCCCGGCCCCGTACCGCCAGTGCCGCCGTGCCATCCGCCACGTACCGGGCCAGCTCAGCGTCCCGGCCAGCTCCCGGGGGCGGACGACTCCCCAGCCGTACCCCTCCCGGGCGAGCGCGGGCACCGCGTTCGGCCCGATGTGGACACCTCCGTCGATACCCCGGGTCAGATGCACCCCGAGGAACGGGAACGCCGGATCCGGCACCGGGTACACCAGCCCGCGCACCAGATCCGGGCGGGCCAGCTCGTAGTACTCCCCCCGGAACGGCACGATCCGCACGCCCGGCTCGTCCCCGGTCAGCCGGGCCACCTCGTCGCACCGCAGCCCCGCGCAGTTGACCAGCACACGCGCGCGTACGACATCCCCGCGCGCCGTGCGGACGGCCACGCCCAGCTCGGGCCGCCGGTCCACCCGCACGACCCGTGCCCCGTAGCGGATCTCGGCGCCGGACGCGGCCGCCAGCTGCCGCGCGACCGCCACGTAGTCGCAGATCCCCGTCGTCCCCACGTGGATCGCGGCCAGTCCGCGCACCTCCGGCTCGTACTCCCCGATCTGGGTGGCGCCCAGCTCCCGCACCGGGATGCCGTTCTCCCGGCCGCGCTGCACCAGCGCGTGCAGCCGAGGCAGCTCCTCCCGCTCCGTGGCGACGATCAGCTTGCCGGTGACGTCGTGCGCGATGCCGTACTCCGCGCAGAACTTGACCATCTCGGCGGCGCCCCGCACCGCGTACCGTGCCTTCAGGGATCCGGGCCGGTAGTAGATCCCGCTGTGGATCACGCCGCTGTTGCGTCCCGTCTGGTGCCGGGCCGGGCCCGGTTCCTGCTCCAGCACGGTCACGTGTGTGCCCGGCGCGGCACGTGTGATCGCGTACGCCGTCGCCAGGCCGACGATCCCGCCTCCGATCACCAGCACGTCACAGTCGTAAGCGATGTCCGGCCGCACCCGCTCCACCTCCCGGTACCGATAGTGCACTGCGCCACTGACAATGCCCTCGAACCGGGAGCCGGTGTCCGGACGTCCCGTCCCCCTCCGGCCCGGACCGGGTCGTCGGCCCCCGGGTCCCGTCGAAGCCGTCCCCCTCCGGCCCGTCAGGCCGGGGCCATCAGCAGCGGCCGTGCCCGCTCCCGCAGCTCGGCCACGCGGGGCTCGTCGCCGTAGGGCTCCAGCCGGTGCAGGAGGTCCTTGACGTACTCGGTGGTGCGCGCCGAGGAGATGCGCCCGGCGACCTCCACGGCCCGTACGCCCTGCTCGCAGGCCGCGTCCAGGTTGCCCGACTCCAGTTCGGCGACTGCGGAGACGACCAGCCGCAGGCCGTGCGAGCGCACGAACTCCTCCGTCGGCTTCGACAGCGCGTGCTCGGTGAAGCGTCGGACCTGGCGGGGCGCCTTCAGGTCGCGGTAGCACTCCGCGGCGTCGGCGGCGAACCGGTCGTAGCCGTAGAAGCCCAGCCAGGTCGGGTCGTTGTCGCCCTCGCGCGACCGCTCCAGCCAGCCCTCGGCCGCCTTCAATGCCGCGCCGGCGGCCTGGGCGTCTCCCGCGCGCGCGTGGGCGCGTGCCTCGACGAGGCGGAAGAAGCTCATGGTGCGGGCCGTGGCCAGGCCGCGGTTGCGTTCCAGGGCGGCCTGCGCCAGGTCGACGCCCTCGTCGCCGAAGCCTCGGTAGGTCGCCTGCAACGACATCGACGCCAGGACGTATCCCCCCAGCGGCACGTCGGCCGCGGCCCGGGCCAGGCGCAGCGCCTGGATGTAGTAGCGCTGCGCGGCCTCCTGCTGGCCGGTGTCGAAGGCCATCCACCCGGCCAGGCGGGTCAGTTCGGCGGACGCGCCGAACAGGGCGCGGCCGACCTCGTCGGAGTACGAGCCGAGCAGCAGCGGTGCCGCCTCCACCCGTAAACACTCGGGCACCATCGACGAACGCCAGTCGCCACCTCCGTACTTGGAGTCCCAGCGTCTGGCGTCCTCGGCGGCCTCCCGCAGCTTGCGCACATCGCTGTGGCCGACTTTGATCGGCGCGCCCGAGCCCTCCACCCCTGCCGCCTCGCGCGCCACCGAGCTGTCGGCCGGGGTTATCAGCCACCGCGAGGCGGGCGTCGCGTAAGCGGTCACCGCGAACGAACCGGCGAGCGACTGCCAGATGCCGCCGGAGCCGGCCCGGCGGCCGGCGAGGTCGAGCCGGTACAGCTCCGTCGCCGACTTCACCGCCTGGCCCACGTCTCTGGGGAAGGCGAGGCCCACCTCGGGTGCGGGATCCGCGTCCGCCAGGCCGATCTCGTGGAGCGGCACCGGACGGCCGAGCTTCTGACCGATGGCGGCCGCGATGAGGTGCGGGGCCGCGCCCTGCGGCACCATGCCCTTCGACACCCAGCGCGCCACCGAGGTCTTGTCGTAGCGAAGAGTCAACCCGCGTTGTGCGCCGAGGTCGTTGACGCGTCGCGCGAGTCCTGCGTTGCTGATTCCCGCGAGGGCGAGAACGGCGCCGAGCTTTTCGTTCGGCCCGCGTTGCTCCCTGGACATGCGCCACCCCTCGACACCGACGCCCGCCGCGCTGGCATAACCACGCGGCATTCGTAAACCCAGCGTAGTTCGCCGCATCCCAAGCGTTAAGGGGCATTCTTCCGGATGGCGGGATTGTGGCCCGTACGGAAGTGCGGGCCCTGCACGGACGGTTGCGGCGTGCCCCTGGTGTGTGGCCGTGCGCCCGTCCGTGCGCTCTTCTCCGGCCAACGCGGGAGCGGTTCCATGGTCCTTGCGTGGGTCGGCCCGCTGTACTGGATCCAGTGGGCTGGGGGACACCGCCGCCTTCATCCCCGCGGGCGGCGGAACGGTCCGGGAGGCGAACTCCGCCTCCCGGACTGTGCGTTGTCCGCGCACCGCGCACGGCATGTACGGAGCGTGCGCGCGCCTGTGCCCCCGGCCGGGAAATGGCTTGAAACCGCCCCCGCTTTGCGCCGTCAATTACGGCTCCTACCACGGCACTTGACGGCGCACGGGGTGTTGAGGGGAGCGCATCAGGGGGCGCATTCAGGTCGCAGCAGCCGCGCCCGGTACGGGCGTTCGCCATCGCCGCGGCAGGCGCGCGGGGGCGCGCACCGCGGACCGAAGGCGGCTCCGCCTCCCCTCCGGCGCGCCTCCTTCGTGGCAGCATGGTGACCCGGTTCATCCGGTGCACTGGTTGTCCACAGTCGGTGGAGGCGTCGATGCGGTGGTTGGTGGGTTGGAGCAGCACCGCCGCGGGCCCCGACCGGATCGGCTCCGCGGGCGCCACCGGATACGACGGGGAGACCGTGCACCCGGTGGGCTCGCAGCTCCTGTGGGGCGACCCCGACCCGTTGTGGGCGGTCGGCGACTGGCGTCCGGACGAGGTCCGGCTGGTGCGGGTCGACGCGCAGACCAGGATCGCCGTGCTCGGGATCTGCGGCGCCTCCGACGAGCAGCTGCGGGTCGGTCTGCTCGCCGCGCGCGGGGGCGCGCTGCGCCATCTGACCGCCTGGCCCGGCAGTTACACGGCGGTGGTCCAGGTGGGCCGCCGCATCACCGTCTGCGGCGACCTCGCGGGCGCCCGCCCCGTCTTCCACACCCCCTGGGCCGGCGGCACGGCGTACGCGACCGCCGCGCTGCCGCTGGCCGACCTCGTCGAGGCCAACCTCGACTTCGGGCATCTCGCCGCCCTGCTCGCCGCCCCCGACGTACCGGCGGCGCTGCACGACTCCACACCGTACGAGGGCGTACGGCGCATCCCGCCGGGGCACGCGCTGATCCTGCGGGCCGGGGCGCGCGAGGTCGCCGGGTACGAGCCGGTCGCCTCGCTCGCGGTCGCGGCGCCCCCCGCCGACCCCGACAGCGCGGTGGGCGCGGTGCGCGACGCCCTGGTCGACGCCGTGCGCGTGCGGCTGTCCGCACCCCGTCATGTGCCCGACATCGACCCCGGCCCGGTGCCCGGCATGGGACCCGCCGAGCGCCGCGCGGCCCGCGGCATGCCGGTGCCCGGCATCGGCGCGGACCTGTCCGGCGGGCCGGCCTCGGGCACACTCGCACTGCTGGCGGCGGGCCTGCCGGGCAACCCCGGCACGCTCCTGGGCCACGGCACCGGCGCCGGCGAGCGCCTGCTCGCCGTCACCTTCAACGACCTCGCCGTCGGCGGTCGGGAGGCGGAACTGGAGCGGGCCGGGGCGCTCGCCGCCAATCCGCGCCTGCACCACGTCGTGGTGACGGGCGGCGAGGAGGCCCTGCCGTACGCCGACCTGGAGGGGCCGCTGACCGACGAGCCCGGGCCGTCGCTGGTCACGGCGGCACGCCACCGGGCACGTCTGGTCTCGGGCAGCGCGGACCACTTCACCGGCCACGGCGCCCGGCAGGTGCTCGACGCCCACCCCGCGCGCCTGGCCGACCTGCTGATGGACCGCCGCCGGCGCCACCTGGTCCGGCCGGTCGCCGCGCTCGCCAAGGCCGACGGATCGGTGCTGGTCCCCGCACGCGTGTACGGCGCGGCGCGGCGACTGGCACGGACGTCGTACCGTGCGGGCCTGGAGGCGCTCGCCGAACGGCTGCTGCACCGCCGCTTCGACGAACCCTCGGGCGCGGTGGGGGCCTCCCTGGCAGCCCTCACCTGGGCCGGACCCGGGCCCGCGGCACGCTGGCTGACCGGTGAGGCGCTGGCTGAAGTATCGGTTCGCCTGCACGGCGCGACCGGCCGGTCGACGGTCGGTCCGGGCCAGCGGCCGGGGGACTACCGCGCGCGTGCCGCCCTGGCGAGACATGCCGCGGACCTGCGGGTCCTGGAGCAGGCCGCGGAGATCCGCTCCCAGCGGCTGCACGCCCCCTTCTTCGACAACCAGGTGGTCCGCGCCTGCCGTGCCCTGCCGGAGGCACTGCGGGTGCGGCCCGGGGCGCGGGCGGCCGTCCTGCGTACGGTCCTGGAGGGCGCCGGAGTGGCCGAACTGCCGCCCGGCTGGGGAGCCCCCTCGCACGCCCCGTCGGCGGTCGCGGCCCGCGCGGGCCTGCGCGTGGCCGTGGACGACCTGATGGCCCTGTTCGCGACCCCGCTGCTCGCGCAGGCCGGCCTGGTGGAGGCGCGGGTGGTCCGCAAGGCCCTCCGGGCGGCGGCCGAGGGAGAGCCGCTGCCCCTGGACGGGCTGGCCGACCTGGTGTCCCTGGAGGTGTGGCTGGGACGCCTGCTGGCCCGCCGGGGAACCTGCTGGACCGGCACGCCCGCGCGCGCACGCGCGGTCCCCGCGGGGATCGTGCCGCAGCGGGGTGCGCTGGCGTCCGGGGGATGACGTCGCGAGGGCCGGGGAGCATGTCGGGGGTGGGCTGGGTGGCCCTCTGTGACATGAACGACGTCCGGCGACCGGTGGCTGAGCGCTCACGGCGGTGGGCAGCGGCGGTACGGCGGTGCCGGGGCCCTTCACTGACCCGCGCCGGAGGTGCCCGGCCGTGGGGCCGCCTGGTCCGGGCGGAGGCGCCCTGACGGCAAACTCGGTGCCCGGCTTGCTGCACCCGGCGACAATGAGCCGGTGCGGTACAGAATCCTGGGCGTCACCCAGGCGGAGGACGGCGACCGGGACACCGGCGTGTCTTTGTCCCGGGACACCGGCATGCCCGGGGACGCAGGCATGCCCGAGACAACCGTCGTGCCGGTCGGTGGCCCCCGCCTGCGCGCCCTGCTCACCGCCCTCGCACTGCGGGCGGGCCGGGTCACCGCCCCCGAGGCGCTGATCGACGAGGTGTGGGGCGACGACCCGCCCCAGGACGCCCCGGCCGCCCTCCAGGCCCTCGTCGGCCGCCTGCGCCGCGCTCTGGGCAGGGGGGCCATCCGTTCCGAGGCGGGTGGGTACCGCCTCGCTGCCCGACGCGAGGACGTGGACCTCTTCGTCTTCGAACGGCTCGTACGGGACGGCACCGCGGCCCTGCACCGCGGTGCCGCCGACGCGGCGGCGCGCACCCTGGACGCCGCCCTCGCCCTGTGGCGCGGCCCCGCCCTCGCCGACCTGCCCGACCGCGCCGCCGCCGCCCGTCCCGAGGCCCTGCGGCTGGAGGCGGTCCGCGCCCGCGCCGATGCGAGGCTGCGGCTGGGCCGGGCTTCGGAGGCCGTACCGGAGCTGAGGGAGCTGACCGCGGCGCATCCGTACGACGAACCGCTGCACGCCCTTCTCATCCGCGCCCTGCGCGACACCGGACGCGGCGCCGACGCCCTCGCCGCCTACGAGACCTTCCGCCGCGCCCTCGCCGACGGCCTCGGCACCGACCCCGGCCCGGAACTGCGCGCCCTGCACGCCGAGCTGCTCGCGCCGAAGACGGAGCCCGCCGACCGCGCGACCGCGAGCGATCCCGCCATCGGGGCCGGTTCCGGGACCGCGGCCGGAGCGGGAGTCGCGGCCCGAGCTGGAGTCGCGGCCGCGCCGGTGCCCTCGCCCTCGCCGAACCTCGGAATCGCATCGGCCCTGGCATCGGCGCCCGCGCCCGCGTCCACACCCGCCGCAGAACCGTTTCCCGACCGCACCGGCGCCGCCCGCCGCACACCCCGGGACCCCGAGCGGACCGGCAACATCCGTCCGCGTCTTACCTCTTTCGTGGGCCGGGAACCCGAACTCGCCGCCGTACGTTCCGATATGCACAGGGGTCGCCTGGTCACCCTCACCGGACCGGGCGGCTCCGGGAAGACCCGCCTCGCCGAGGAGGCCGCCGCCGGTCTGCCGCAGGCGTGGCTGGTCGAGCTGGCGCCGCTCGACCGGCCGGAGGCGGTGCCAGGCGCGGTGGTCAGCGCGCTCGGTCTGCGGGAGACCGTGCTGATGACCAACGAGCTGACGGCCCCGCAGGACGATCCCTTCGCCCTGCTCGTCGATTACTGCGCTTCGCGCCGAGAGCTCTTGATCCTTGACAACTGCGAACATGTCATCGGCGCCGCCGCCGAGCTCGCCGAGACCCTTCTCACCCGCTGCCCGGGGCTCACGATCCTCGCCACCAGTCGCGAACCCCTGGGGGTGCCCGGTGAGTTGGTGCGCCCGGTCGAGCCGCTGCTGCCCGACCAGGCGCACCGCCTCTTCGCCGAGCGCGCCGCCGCCGTCCGCCCCGACGCCGACGCCGTGCTCGGCGACGCGGAGGCGGTCGCGGAGATCTGCCGTCGCCTCGACGGCCTGCCCCTGGCGATTGAGCTGGCAGCCGCACGGCTGCGGCTGCTCACTCCCCGGCAGATCGCCGACCGGCTCGACGACCGCTTCCGGCTGCTCACCGCCGGCAGCCGCACGGTCCTGCCCCGCCAGCAGACCCTGCGCGCCGTCGTCGACTGGTCCTGGGACCTGCTCGACGAGCGGGAGCGGACGACGCTGCGCGAGGTGTCCGTCTTCGCCGGCGGCTGGGACCTGGCCGCCGCCGAAGCCGTGTGCACCGGCCCGGTGGCGGATCTCGTCGGTGCGCTCGTCGACAAGTCCCTGATCGTGGCGACCCCCGCCGACGGCGACGGCGGCATGCGCTACCGGATGCTGGAGACCATCCACGAGTACGCCGTCGAGCGCGCCGCCGAGGTCCCGGGGCTGCGCGCCGCCGCCGCACGCAGGCACCGGGCGTGGGTGCGTGCACTCGTCGAGGAGGCCGAACCGCTGCTGCGGTCGGCGGCCCAGCTGCCGTGGATCGCCCGACTGGAGAGCGAGCTGGACAACATCCGCGCGGCCCTCGACCGTGCCCTCGCGGCCGGCGACGAGGAGGAAGCGGGCGCACTCGTCCTCGCCATGGGCTGGTTCTGGTGGCTGCGCAACTACCGTCGGGAGGCCGCCGAATGGGCGCAGCGCGTCCTGTGCCTGGGCGCCGCCGGCGCCGACCCCGTGGACGCCCTGCTCGACGCCCCGGACGGGGAGAGCGGCCACCCGCTGCGCGCCCTGCGCATGGACCTGCGGATGCTGCACCTGTTCCTGATCTCCGAGTCCCAGCCGCCGGACGAGGTGCGCGGCGAGCGGTTCCAGCGGTACGTCGCCCGTGTGCGGGCCGCCTACGAGGCCGGCGGTCCCTGGGCAGCCCGGATGCCCGGCATCATCTGGCCGCTGACCGTCTACTACGCGGGTACCCCGGACGAGGTCCGGCCCGCCATGGACAGGGCGGTCGCCAACTGCCGTGCCTACGGCGGGGACTGGGAGACCGGTGTCACCCTCATGTTCCGCACCCACCTGGTCGTCGACTCCCCGGGAAACCTGCGCGGCGTCGACGACGACCTGGCGGAACTGCGGCGGCTCAGTCGGCGTGTGGGCGACCGCTGGATGCGGGCCCAGGTGTGCAGCGCGTCCGGTGAGGCGGCCATGGCGCGCGGCAGGTACGAGGAGGCGCGCGGCGAGTACGAGGAGGCGCTGCGGCTCGCCCACGAGGTGGGCGCGCACGCCGAGTCGCCGTTCCTTCTCGCACGGCTCGCCGAGATCGCCTACCGCTCGGGCGACCGGGCCGGTGCCCTGAGCACCCTGGAGGAGGCCGGTGCGGCGGCCGATCGGCACCGGGTGGCGGACTCACGGGCGTTCGTGGCACTGCTGCGGGCGCAGATCGCCCTGGACGACGGAGATGTGGCGGCTGCGCGCACAGTGTGGGAGGCGGCTCGCGCGGAGAGCGAGCGCGGTACTCCGCCGCCGCAGTTCGAGGCGATGCTGGGTGCGGTCGGTGCCCTTGTCGCCGTCGGGGAGTCCGGCCCCGAGCGCGGGCTGCCGCTGCTGGCCGACGCGCTGCGCACGGCCGTCGAGCAGCGGTGCTCGGAGGTGGTCAGGGCGGGGCTGGTCGACATGGCGGCCGAGCCGCTGGCCCGTCTCGGCGAGCTGCCGCGCGCCGTCCGTCTGCTCGCCGCCGCGGACCGCTGGCGCGGCGGCCGCCCCCGAGCCGCGCAGGAGCGCGCGGTGGCGGACCGCATCGAGGCCGCGGCCCGAACGGCCCTCACCGCCGACCGTTGCGCCGCCGAGCGCTCCCGCGGCGCCGCCCTCACCGTGGACGACGTCCTGGCCGAACTCGCGCGGGCGGTACGGGCCCACCCCGACCGAACGGGCCGGTGACGGGCGCCTGTCCGCAGGTGAACCGTGACCGCGCCCAGTCCGCGAGCGTCACGGTGTCGAAGGGGCGATGCGGCTCGACGACCAGCCGTACGGTGTCACGGTCGGCGAGGCTCACATGGACCGGGACGGCCGGTTCGCCGCCCGCGACCGTCCGGGAACTCCACAGCAGCCCCCCGTCCTCGTGCCGTCGGCGTTGGGCGGGACACCACCGGACGCCGGTGCGGTACCGCCGGCCGGGGTGGGCGTGCCACCGCCCGGGGCGCCGGCCGACCGGTCCTGCTCCGGTACGTGCGGCCGGTGGTCCTGGTGCGGCAGCTGAGGCGGGCGCGGACCTTCCGCGCCCGCCTCGCCGTCATCGCGTGATCCGCCCCGCCCGTCAGTGCCCATCGCCGATAGTCCCCGCCGTCAGCCCAGCCGTCCCGTCGTCCGGGCAGACTGCCACAGGGCCGACGTTCAGAACGGGGCAGGAAGGATCCTCCACTCGTCCGTGGGGACTTGCCGCGACGCACTACCGGAATTCACCCCACGGGGAACGCTCCCCACACCGTCGCTCCGCCACGCCGTGGACCCACCGTGCGCCGCCTCCAACTCACGCCGGCCGCGACCGCAACCCCTCCAGCAGGATGTCCAGCAGCCGCGCCGATGCCGCCGCCTGCTGGTCCGCGTCCGGCAGCGAGGGCGCCGCCGTCGCGATGACCAGCAGCACGTCCGAGACCGACACGTCCGGCCGCAACTCGCCCGCCGTGCGTGCCCGCTCCACCAGCCGGCCCACGACCTCCAGCAGCGCCGCCGCCCCGGCGTCGTCGCCCACCGCGTCCGGCGCGAGGGCCCCGGCCCCGTCGGGCACGAGCCGCAACTCCCCCGGACCCGGCTGTATCCGCTGCTGCGGCACCCGCGCCCCGTCCGGCCCGGCCGCGGCGCCGGAACGGTCCTCGGCGACCCCGACCCGCAGCACCTGCGGCGGCAGCAGCCGCCCGGCACCCGACGCCACCGACGTGCGCAGGAACCGCGACAGCGCCGACCACGGCTCGTCCTCCTGGCCGAGCGCGGCCCGCGCCTGCTCGGTCAGCCGGGCCGTCTCCTCCTCGGCTATCCGCCGCACCAGGACGTCCTTGCTCGGGAACCGCCGGTACACCGTCCCCACACCGACCCGCGCGCGCCGCGCCACGTCCTCCATCGGCGCGCCGTAACCCAGCTCGCCGAAGACCTCGCGCGCCGCCCGCAGCACGTGCTCGAGATTGCGCTGTGCGTCCACGCGCAGCGGAGTCGTCCGGGCCGACCGGCCGTCCTCCCCGCGCCCGCCGCCCGCCGCCGCGCCCATCGCCCCGCCACCGGGTACGACGGCGGACGCGGTGGACCAATGAGTGTCCTGAGTGTGCATGAGTGATCCCCCGGTAATGACGTCTCCCCCCGGAGACTCCCCGCCGCTGAATCCGGGGTGTGCGGAACAGGGATCACGCACGACCGACCCCGTTCGCCGGAACCCGAGCAGGCCCCGCGGACTCGTTCGACTACATCCCTTACACCCCGTCGAGACACGAACATAGTTGAGCGGGGGTCAATTCAGAAGGGGCAGGTTCCGCACGGAGCGCCCCCCGATCGGAGTACGGGCCGCATACGTCCCGAATGCCGTCCCTGCCACGCCCCACCCCATACCGTCTGACCTGCACGACTTCCCCGCACCCCGGTGATCTGGCCGGCCCCGCTCGGCCTCGGCCCGCGGTCACACAATTCGTCGAGCCTGTGGACAAACGACAGTCACGGGTGCGTCATGGGATGGTGAAGGAACGTGCGCGCATTCTCGTCGTCGGCGGCGGCTACGTCGGCATGTACACGGCCCTGCGCCTCCAGCAGCGCATGAAACAGGAGCTCAGGAGGGGCGATATCGACATCACCGTCGTCACGCCCGACCCCTATATGACGTATCAGCCCTTCCTTCCCGAGGCGGCCGCCGGTGCGATCTCCCCGCGGCACGTCGTCGTGCCGCTGCGCCGCGTCCTCGACCGGTGCCGCGTCATCGCCGGCGAGGTCCAGAGCATCGACCACGCGCACCGCACCGCCACCCTCACCACCCTGGCCACCGAGGAGCGGGGCGGCACCGAGCGGCTCACGTACGACGAACTCGTCCTCGCGCCCGGTTCCGTCTCACGCACCCTGCCCATCCCCGGCCTCATCGACTACGGCATCGGCTTCAAGACCGTCGAGGAGGCCATCGGACTGCGCAACCACGTCATCGAACAGATGGACATCGCCTCCTCCACCCGCGACCTCGACGTCCGTGACGCCGCCCTCACCTTCGTCTTCGTCGGCGGCGGATACGCCGGGGTGGAGGCCCTCGGTGAACTGGAGGACATGGCCCGCTACGCCGCCCGCTACTACCACAACGTCAAAGCCGAGGACATGAGGTGGATCCTCGTCGAGGCCTCGGACCGCATCCTGCCCGAGGTCGGCGAGGAGATGGGCCGCTACACGGTCACCCAGCTGCGCCGCCGCAACATCCAGGTGCTGCTCGGCACCCGTCTGGAATCGTGCGCCGACCGCGTCGCCGTCCTCAGCGACGGCCAGCGCTTCCCCACCCGTACGGTCGTCTGGACCGCCGGCGTGAAACCGCACCCCCTGCTGGCCGCCACCGACCTGCCTCTGGACGCCCGCGGCAGACTGAGGTGCACCCCGCAGCTGACCGTCGACGGCGTCGAGCACGCCTGGGCCGCGGGCGACGCCGCGGCCGTCCCCGACGTCACCGCCGCCGAACCCGGCGCCGACACCGCCCCCAACGCCCAGCACGCGGTGCGCCAGGCCAAGCTCCTCGGCGACAACATCGCGCGCTCCCTGCGCGGCGAACCCCTCCGGACGTACGCGCACAAGTACGTCGGCTCGGTCGCCTCCCTCGGGTTGCACAAGGGCGTCGCCCAGGTCTACGGGCGCAAACTCAAGGGCTACCCGGCGTGGTTCATGCACCGCGCCTACCACCTCAGCCGGGTGCCCACGGTCAACCGCAAGGCCCGGGTGCTCGCCGAGTGGACCCTGGCAGGACTGTTCAAAAGGGAGATCGTCTCCCTCGGTTCGCTGGAACACCCCCGCGCGGAGTTCGAACTGGCCGCCGGTGGAAAGCATCCTCTCGACCCGCACATCAACCCGAAAGGGTCGTCCTGACCGGACCGAGGAACTCCACCGGACGCCCAGGCGTCCCAGGGATGTCGGCCCGAGGCGGCCACACTGCCAGACTGGTCCCCGACCGGGGGCGGTCGACCGTCCACCCCCGATGAACCGAGGACGCCTTCCGCTGTGCCGCACCCCCCGGGGCAGCGACCCCGTGCGGTCACCGCCGCGCGGCCCTACACCCCCGCCGGGCCCGGAGCCGGCCTGAGACGACAGACACGAGGCAAGGATTCGTGAACTTCACGCGCTGGAGCGCCCGGCTCCCCGGAATCCCCGGCACACAGCGTCGCGCCGCAGCCCGGACCGAACTCGCCGCCCCCACCGACCGGCGGGCCGACGGCTCCGTACCCGCCGCCACCACCGACCGGCAGGCCGACGGCTCCGTACCCGCCGCCCGCGTCGAACAACTGGCCGACGGCACCGCGCCCGTGCCCGCCGTCGACGAACTCCCCGCCCGCGAAGTCCTCGACCGCGTCCCCGCCCTCGTCGCCCTCGTCCACGGCGGCGACCACCGCATCGCCTACGTCAACGACGCCTACACCTCCGCCTTCGGCGCACGACCCCTCGGCGAACCCGCCCGCGACGCCCTCCCCGAACTGCGCGACCTGGGCCTGCTCCCGCTCCTGGACCAGGTCCTGCGCAGCGGCCGGCCCCGCACGCTCAAGTCCCGCAGGGCACCCGACGGCCGCTCCTACACCTTCACCTGCACCCCGGTCAGCGAGGCGGACAGCCGGTCCCGCACCACCGGTTCGGGAGTCCTCGTCTTCGCCACCGACGTCACCGACCACGCCGAAGCCGCCGAGCGCCTGCGCGCCAGCGAACGCCGCCAGCGCGAAACCGCCGTCACCCTCCAGCGCTCCCTGCTCCCCCAGGTCCTCGAACAACCCGACGACCTGCGCATCGCCGCCACCTACCAGCCCGGCGGCACCGAAGCCGCCGTCGGCGGCGACTGGTACGACGTCATCACCCTCGGCGGCGGACGCACCGCCCTCGTCATCGGTGACGTCATGGGCCGCGGAGTGCGGGCCGCCGCCGTCATGGGGCAACTGCGCACCGCCGTCCGCGCCTACGCCCGCATGGACCTGCCGCCCCACGAAATCCTCCAGCTCCTGGACGGCCTCGCCGCCGAGATCGACCCCAACCAGATCGCGACCTGCGTCTACGCCGTCCACGACCCCAACGAGGGCCGGCTGGTGTACTCCTCGGCCGGCCATCTGCCGATCCTGGTCCGCGACGAGAACGGCACCGTGCTGCGCGCCGACGAACCCACCGGCCCCCCACTGGGCACCGGCGGCTGGGTGCACTCCTCCGGCTCGGTCCCGCTCGGCCCCGGCGCCACCGCGGTGCTCTACACCGACGGCCTGGTCGAACGCCGCGACGAGGACCTCGACGAGGGCATCACCTCCCTGGAGCGCGCCCTGGCCGGGGCCACCGGAACCCCTCAGGTCGTCTGCGACCGCCTGGTCCGCTCCGCCGGCGTGCAGGCCGACCACGACGACGACGTGGCCGTCCTCGTCCTCCAGCACCCCGCCCGCACCGGCCCGGACAGCGAACTCTTCCGCAACGCCGCCCTGGAGCTCCTCGGCGGCGTGGAAGCCGCCCCTCGCGCGCGTGCCTTCGCCTCCGGCGTCCTGACCAGCTGGCGCTTCCCACCCGAACTGCACGACCTCGGCGTCCTCGCGGCCAGCGAACTCGTCGCCAACTCCCTGCAGCACGGCACACCCCCCATGCGCCTGCGCCTGCGCCGCACCGACCGCCGCCTCATCGTCGAGGTCACCGATGGCGACGACCACCTGCCCAGGCGCCGCCGCGCCGAACCCGTCGACGAGTCCGGCCGGGGCATCGCCATCGTCGCGACCATCGCCTCCAACTGGGGCGCCCGCCGGACCCCTGGCGGCGGGAAGACGGTGTGGTGCGAGTTCACCCTGCCGAGGAAGCAGCCGTAGCGGCCGCCACCCGAAGGCGACGGCCGCTGCTGTGGCCGGCGAGGAGGCTCACGCCTCCGCGGTCACCGCCGGAGCGGCCGCTCCACCGCGCGCCACCACCCGGCTGCGCGCGCCCCACGGATGGTCCTGTGCGGCGGTGAGCCCCCGTCCCAGCCGAAGCGCCAGGACACTGACCCCGAGCGAGAACAGCAGGAACGTCACCACGTACGGTCCCGGCAGCGACGCGGCCAGCGGGCCGCCCACCGCCGGCCCGACCGCCAGCGCGAGCTGCTTCACCAGGGCGAACGCCGAGTTGTACTGCCCGGCCATGCCCGTCGGCGCCAGGTCGGCCACCAGCGGCGCGAGCGTCGGCGACAGCATCGCCTCGCCCAGACCGAACAGCGCGTACGTCGACACGAACGCGGCCGTCGCCATCGCCTGGCTCGCGTGCCCGAGCCCCGCGTACGCCGCCGCGCCCCAGGCGACCGCCCAGACCACGCCCACCGCCGCGATCACCCGCGACCGCCGGCGCCGCTCGACGAACCGCAGCACGGCGAACTGAGCCACCACGATCATCAGCGTGTTCGCGGCCAGTGCCGTGCCCAGCGCCGACGTCGATATCCCGGCGGCCTCCACGCCGTAGGCGCTCAGACCCGACTCGAACTGCCCGTAGCAGGCGAAGAACAGCACGAAGCCCAGCACCGACAACTGCACCATGGCCCGGTTGCCGAGCAGCTGCCTCCAACTGCTCCGCGCCGAGTGCCCGGCCTCCGCCGGCGTCTCCTCGACGCGTGGCGCACGGGGCATCCGCACCGTCGCCATCAGCACCACCAGCAGCAGGAAGACCGCCGCCTCGATCGCGAAGAGCAGAGTGAACGAGGAGACCCGGCTGACGTCGACGAGGTGACCGCCTATGAGGCCGCCGACCCCGAGTCCCAGGTTCTGCAGGAAGAACTGCATCGCGAACGCCCGCGACCGCGTCTCCGCGCCCGAGCAGTCCACGATCATGGTCGCCAGCGCCGGCTGCATCACCGCCTGCCCTGCCCCGAGCGCGCCCGCGGACAGCAGGACGGTCCACGCATGACCCGCCAGACCCAGGCTGAGCGCGCCCAGTGCGGCCAGGACCAGGGCGGTGATCAGGACCGGCAGCGGGCCGCGCCGCACGATCGCCCTGCCGGCGAACGGCAGCACGATCAGCGCGGCCACGGCGAAGACGGCGAGGACGAGCCCCGCCGTCATGGCTCCCAGGTCCCGCACCTGCGCCACGTAGACGTACAGGTAGGGGACGGTGAAGCCGAGCCCGAACGCGCTGAGTGCGTTGCCCACGTGGATCCGGCGCATCGCTGCGCCCATCGCCCTGGTCACGTTCACCTCTCTCTGGTGGTACTGCGGATGGTTGGAGTGCCTCACTACTTAGAAGCGAAGACTTCGAAGCTAAAGTTCGACTCTAAAGACTATACACTGAAGGACTTCGATGCCGGCGGTCTCGTGCGATACTGCGGACATGGGCGAGACCTCCGGCAGCAGCGGCGACAGCGACGGCATCGACACCGAGCCGACGCTCGAGGAGCAGATCGCCGCCTACCAGCGCGAGTTCCGGGACCTCGACCCGCAGGTCGAGAAGATCGTCTCGGCCCTCTCCCGCCTGAACCGCCGGATGAACGTCGCCTACGGCCGGCAGACCGCAGCCCTCGGCATCAGCAACGCCGAGTGGGAGGTCCTCAAGGCGCTGGTCCTCTCCGGAGCCCCCTACCGGCTGGGCCCGAGCGAGCTCGCCAAGCGGCTCGGCCTCACTCCGGCCGCGATGACCCACCGCATCGACCGCATGGTCACCGAGGGCCTGGTCACCCGGGAGCGCGACGAATCCAACCGTGTGCGGGTCATCGTCGAGCTGACGCCGGAGGGCCGCGAGAAGTGGCTGGAAGCCATGCGGCTGGCGACGGTGTTCGAGGGCGATCTCCTCCAGGACCTCTCTCCGGCGGAGCGCACGGTCCTCGGCGAGGTGCTGACCAGGCTCCTGCGCCGGGTCGAGGAGACCCAGCCGGACGCCGGTGGACGGCTCAGCGACCTCGACTAAAAGATCTTGACAGCGGGCGCTTGACAGTCTCCTCGCGGATCCGTAAAGTTCTCCGGGTTGTCGAGGAGCCGTAACGGTTCTCCGGCAGCACCTCCCGCCGCACCAGCGGCACCCCAAACCACCAGCACGATCGCCCCGACGGGTTGTTTTCGGCGTGCCCGAATTCAATTCGAAAGGGACTCGTCGACCCGAGCCGGATCCACTCAGGACCCGATTGGGAATCGCCGAGGAGATCCGCTAAGGTTTGAAACGTCGGAACGGCCCAACGGCCGGGAGGACGAACCCCGCTGACCGGGGATCAGGCCGAAAAGGATCTGATAGAGTCGGAACCGCCGGAAAGGGAAACGCGAGAGCGGGAACCTGGAAAGCACCGAGGAAATCAGGTCGAAAAGATCTGATAGAGTCGGAGACACCGAAGGGAAGCGCCCGGAGGAAAGCCCGAGAGGGTGAGTACGAAGGAAGCGTCCGTTCCTTGAG